>NZ_RZRO01000062.1:0-42268 GCF_003997975.1 Mesorhizobium sp. M7A.F.Ca.US.005.03.1.1 | reverse complement strand
GAGGTTGGACAAAGGCTCGTCGAAAAGGAACAGTTTGGGGTCGCGCACCAGCGCCCGGCCCATGGCGACGCGCTGGCGCTGGCCGCCCGAAAGCTGGCTCGGCTTGCGCTGCAAGAGGTGGCCGATCTGCAGCACCTTGGCCACCTTGTCGATCGCCTTCTGGCGCTCCGCCGCCGGCACGCCGCGCATCTCCATGCCGAAGGAGATGTTTCCGGCCACCGTCATGTTCGGGTAGAGCGCATAGCTCTGGAACACCATGGCGATGTCGCGCTTGGAGGGGTGCAGATCGTTGATGGCGCGGCTGTCGACCCGGATTTCGCCCGAGGTGATCGTCTCCAGGCCGGCGATGGTGTTGAGCAAAGTGGACTTGCCGCAGCCGGAAGGGCCGACCAGCACCAGGAAACCGCCTTTCTCGAGCTCGACATCGATCCCTTTCAGGATCTCGACCTGGCCGAAGCGCTTTCTCAGACCATCAATTTCCAGAAAAGCCATCAGATCATCCTTTGACGGCGCCAGCCATGAGACCGCGCACGAAGTAGCGGCCGGCGAGCACATAGACGAGAAGGGTGGGCAGTGCCGCGATCATCGCGGCGGCCATGTTGACGTTGTATTCGACGACGCCGGTCGAGGTGTTGACGACGTTGTTGAGCGCCACCGTCATCGGCATCGCGTCGCCGGTGCCGGCGTAAGCCGAGGCGAAGAGGAAGTCGTTCCAGATGTTGGTGAACTGGTAGATGACGGTGACGACGAAGATCGGCATTGAGTTCGGCAGCATGATGCGGCGGAAGATCTGGAAGAAGGATGCGCCGTCGACCTGTGCCGCCTTGACCAGTTCGGTCGGAAACGCCTCGTAGTAGTTGCGGAAGAACAGCGTGGTGAAGCCGATGCCGTAGACGACGTGGACGAAGACCAGGTTGACCGTCGGGTTGCCGAGACCGAAGCTCGTTCCGACCGAGTTCTGCAGTGTGACGCCGAAGCGGCCGAGGCTGCCGAGGATGGTCGCCATCGGCAACAGCACCGACTGGAACGGAATGAAGCAGGCGAACAGCATCAGCCCGAACACCAGCGTTGCGCCGCGGAAACGCCATTTCGTCAGCACGTAGCCGTTCAGCGCGCCCAGCATGGTCGAGATCAGAACGGCCGGAACCACCATCTTGATGGAGTTCCAGAAATAGCCCTTAATGCCGGCGCAGGTGAGGCCGACGCAGGTCTCGCCCCACGCCTTCAGCCACGGGTCGAAGGTCGGCGCCTTGGGCAGCGCCAGCATGTTGCCGTTCTGGATCTCGTCCATGGTCTTGAACGAGGTCACCAGCATGACGAACAGCGGCATCAGGTAAAACAGCGCAAACAGAGCCAGCAGCCCGTAGATGACGATGCGGTTGATGACCTTGACGTTGACGCCGCCGGAGGCCTGGCGGGCGGGAGTGGTGACGGCGCTCATCGCGGCTTCTCCCGCAGTTCCGAATAGAGATAGGGCACGATGATGGCGACGATGGTCATCAGCATGATCACCGCACTGGCCGAGCCGACGGCCATTTCGTTGCGCTTGAACGTGTACTCATACATGAAGTTGGACGGCAGCCACGCCGAGCCGCCGGGCCCGCCGCTGGTCAGTGCGACCACGAGATCGTAGGACTTGATGGCGAGGTGCGCGAGCACGATGAATGCCGACAGGAAGATCGGCCGCAGCAGCGGGATGACGATGCGGCGATAGAGCTGGAAGGTGGTGGCGCCGTCGATCTGCGCCGCCTTCATGATCTCGCCGTCGATGCCGCGCAGGCCGGCCAGGAACATCGCCATGATGAAGCCGGAGGCCTGCCAGACGCCGGCAATGACCACCGTGTAGATGACGAAATCCTTGTTCTTGATCCAGTCGAAATGGAAGCTCGTCCAACCCCATTGATGCAAGGTCTGCTCGAGACCGAGGCCGGGATCGAGGAACCATTTCCAGGCGACGCCGGTGACGATGAAGGACAGCGCCATCGGATAGAGATAGATCGGCCTCAACACGCCTTCGCCGCGGATCTTCTGGTCGAGCAGGATGGCCAGGAACAGGCCGAGCGCCAGGCAGATCGCGATGTAGAGGAAACCGAAAATACCCATATTGGTGATCGACGTGTACCAGCTCGACGGCGGGTCTGTGTCGAAGGTCCAGCCCCACAGCCGCTGATAGGCGCGCGAGCCGGTTAGGACATAGGACGGGAAGGTCTTGGAATTGGTGAAGGACAGATAGATCGTCCACAGGATGAAGCCGTAGACGAAGACGATGGTGATGGCGAAGCTCGGCGCCAGCACGATCTTCGGCAATGCGTCCTGCAGGCGCGAGCGCACCGAGGCGCGTGGCCGCGCATGCTCCGGCGTCAGCTTGATCTGGCTTGTCGCTACCGTGCTCATGGGGCTCCTCCCGTCGACTCGCGGCCAACCAGCTTCGCGGATCTATGTTCGCGGATCTGGGCCTTCCCCGCCGGAGCGGGGAAGGCGTTTTTGGTGCGTGGCGCTTACTTGGCGTCGTCGATCGCCTTGACCAGCTCGGTCACGGCTTCGTCCGAGGTCTTGATCTGACCATGGACGAATTTGGAGACGACATCCTTATAGGCATTGGCGACCGCCGGAGGCGCGCCATAGCCCTGGGCCAGCGAGCCGAACAGCGTGCCGCCTTCATTGGCTGCCTTCAGGTCGGCGATGCCCTTCTTGCCGCAAGCGTCGAAGTCGGTGTCCGGAACATCGGTACGGGCCGGGACCGAACCCTTGACGACGTTGAAGGCCGACTGGAAGCTCTTCGACAGGGTGGCGGTGGCCAGTGCGACCTGGGCGGCCTTGCGGTCGTCGGGAACATTGAACATGCCGAACATGTCGGAGTTGTAGATCACCGAGCCGTCGGTACCCGGGAAGCGATAGCACAGGAAGTCGGTGCCCGGGGTCTTGTTGGCGGCGTGGAACTCGCCCTTCGCCCAGTCGCCCATGACCTGCACCAGGGCATCGCCCTTGATGACCATGGCGGTGGCAAGGTTCCAGTCGCGGCCCGAGAAGTTGGGGTCGACATAGGTGACGAGCTTGGCCAGATTGTCGAACGACTTCTTCATCGTGTCGGACTTCAGGGACTCGTCATCGAGGTCGTTGAAGGCCTTCTTGTAGAACTCGGGTCCGCCGGTCGACAGCACGACGGAGTCGAACATGGTGGCTTCCTGCCAGTTCTGGCCGCCGAGAGCGAGCGGGATCACGCCTGCCGCCTTGGCCTTGTCGAGCAGGGCAACGAAGTCGTCGAAGGTCTTCGGCTCGGTGCCGCCGATCTTGTCCAGGACGGCCTTGTTGATCCACAGCCAGTTGACCGAGTGAACATTGACCGGCGCCGCGACCCACTTGCCGTCATAGACCGAAAACTTCTGCAGGGCTGCCGGAACGGACTTGTCCCAGCCTTCCTTCTTCGCCGTTTCGGTCAGGTCGCCCATGACGCCGGCGGCTGCATAGTCGAGCACGGTGTAGCCGAGCATCTGCGAGGCGGTCGGATAATTGCCGGCCGCGACCATCGCCTTCAGCGCGGTCATGGCGGCATCGCCGCCGCCGCCGGCCACCGGCACGTCCTTCCAGGCATAGCCTTCCTTGGCCAGATCACCCTTGAGGACGTTGAGAGCAGCCGCTTCGCCGCCCGAGGTCCACCAATGCAGCATCTGGACTTCCTTGACGTCCTCGGCGTGGGCCGCGAAAGCCAGGCCCGACGCGAGAGCCGTTCCGATAAGCAGTTTGCGCAACATGTACTTCCTCCCTTGTTGCATTACACGACCGGCGGATGCCGCCGGGTTCTTCTCAACTCAGCCGACCCACCACCCGGTGCGCTGGCCGCGATGAAACTGGATTGTCTTTTCCTCGGTATAATCCTCGACGGCGCGTTTGCCGAGTTCGCGTCCGAGACCGGACTGCTTATAGCCTCCGAAAGGCAGCTCGGGATAACCTTCCATGAATGTGTTCACCCAAACGGTTCCCGAACGCACGCCGCGCGCGACCGACATGCAAGTGTCGATGCTGGCGCTCCACACGCCCGCCGACAAACCATAGGGCGTGTTGTTGGCGATGTGCAACGCCTTTTCAATCGATTCAAAAGTCAGCACCGAGAGCACCGGGCCGAACACTTCCTCGCGCGCTATGGCCATGTCCTCGGTGACGCCGCGGATGATGGTGGGATCGAGGTATTGACCGATATTGGAGGCCAATTGCTTGCCTCCGCTGTAGATGCTGCTGCCCTCGGTCGCGGCTGCCGCAACGTAACCGGCAACCTTGGCCAAATGGTCGGACGAGATCATCGCGCCGACCTTGGTTTGGTCATCGAGCGGATCGCCGACCGTGACCCTGGCGGCAAGCGCCTTGACGGCGCTGAGAAAATCGTCGGCGATCGCCTCGTGCACGATCAGCCGGCTGCCGGCATTGCAGCACTCGCCGGCATTGAAGAAGCCGCCGAACACCGCCGCATCGGCGGCCGCTTCGAGGTCGGCGTCCTGGAAGACGATCTGGCCGTTCTTGCCGCCGAGCTCCATCGAGACTTTCTTCAGCGACTGCGCGGCGGATGCCATCGTCATCTTGCCGACGCGGGTGGAGCCGGTGAACGAGACCATTTCGACCAGCGGGTGGCTGACCATCGGCGCACCGACATCGGCGCCAAGTCCGGCCAGGATATTGACGACGCCGGCGGGCAGGCCGGCCTGCATCAGGATGTCGCCGAGCACGAAGGTCGAGGCCGAGGTCATTTCGCTCGGCTTGACCACCGCCGTGCAGCCGGCGGCGAGCGCGAAGGGCAGTTTCTGGCTGACGATCAGGAACGGGAAATTCCACGGGGTGATGATCGAGACGACGCCGATCGGTTCGCGCAGGACGACACCCAGCATGGCGTCGCCGAGATTGGCGTAGGTTTCACCATGCAGGGTGCGGGCAAGCGAGGCGGCATAGCGCCAGATGTCGACGGCGCCGCCGATCTCGCCGCGTGCCTGGGCGATCGGTTTGCCCGATTCCAGTGCGTCGAGCCGGGCGATGTCTTCCAGCCGGCCCTCGATCAGATCAGCTGCCTTGAGCAGGATCCCGGCACGTTCGGCCGCCTTCATGCGCGGCCATGGACCCGTTTCGAAAGCCCTGTGGGCGGCAAGCACAGCGGCTTCCACTTCGGCCTCACCGGCCTGCGCATAGTGCGAGACGGTGAAGCCGTGGCCGGGGCTGTTTCGAGCAATCGTGCGGCCGTCGCGGGCATCGACATGCTTGCCGTTGATCAGCAGCTTGTAGCCTTTCGGGGCTTCGGCCGCCTCGGCCGGCATGGCGATCTTCAGGGGTGCGTTCATATGTTTGCTCTAGGATCTCGAAAAGGCCGGCTTCTGCTTGGCCTTGAAGGCATCGACGCCGGCCTTCAGATCGCCGGTCAGGGCGATGAAGCCGCTGGCCAGCGCTTCGGTGGCGGCGGCACTTTCCTCGCCTTCGGCGACCGCGATCATCAGCTTGGCGGCTTCCGTCGCCAGCGGGCCGCGCTCGGCGATCTTTTCCGCCCACGCCTTTGCTTCTTCGTGTGCGTTGCCAGTTGCGACCACCCGGTCGACGATGCCCAGGGCGAGTGCCTCGGGGGCGAGAAGGATCTCGCCGCCCAGCGCCATGCGGCGCACCGTCTGCGCGCCGAAGCGGCGCACGGCGCGCTGCGTACCGGACCAGCCGGGCACGACGCCAATCGAGGTTTCCGGGAAGCCTAATTTCACTTGTGTTTCCGCCACGCGCAAGTCGCAAGCCGCAGCCAGTTCCAGGCCGCCGCCAAGCGCATGGCCGGACAGGACGGCGATTGTCGGCTGCCGCAGCCGCGCCAAGCGGTCGAAGACGCGGTGGCCGTAGCGCACCCACTGCACCTGGAAATCGGCGGCACTCATCTGCGCCCAGGCTTCGACATCGCCACCGGCGCAAAAGCCCTTGCCTTCGCCGCGCAGCAGCACGACGCGGACGCCCTCGGCCATCTCGGCCGCGTCGAGCGCCGTCTCTAGCGCCCGCAGCATCGGAATGTCCAGTGCGTTGAATTTCTCCGGCCGGCGCAGCGTGATGGTACCGATGGCGCCATCCTGCTCGAAGGTGACGAGAGGCTCAGCCACGCGCGCCTCCGACCGAGGCGCCGCCATTCAGCGACAGGCCTATCGGTTGCTCCTGATAGAGGGCTGCCGGTGTCGTCTTGAGGTCCCTGGCAACGGCCAACGGAATTTCCGACTGGGCCAGCACATCACGCTGCAGATCGATGCCGGGTGCGAGTTCTGTGACGACCAACCCCTCCGGCGTCAGCTTCATCACGCAGCGTTCGGTGACATAGGTGATGTCCTGTCCCTGCGCCACCGCGCGCTTGCCCGAAAACGAGATGTGCTCGACTTCGTTGACCACCTTCTTGACCTTGCCCTCGTGGTCGATGCGGATGCCGCCATCGGCCAGAGACAGCTTGGCGCCGGCATTGAAGAAGCCGGAGAAGACGATCTTCTTCGCCCGTGCGGTGATGTCGACAAAGCCGCCGGCGCCGGCGGTGACATGCGGCCGCGCCGAAAGCTTCGAAACATTCACAGAGCCGTGTCGATCGATCTGCAGGAAGGACAGCAGCGAGGCGTCGAAGCCGCCGGCCTGGAAATAGATGAACTGGTGCGGCGAGGGCATGAAGGCGTCGGCGTTCGATGAGCAGCCGAATTTGAAGTCGAGCAGCGGCACGCCGCCGACCGCGCCCTGTTCGATCACCCAGGTAATTTTGCCGTGCTGGCCTTCCTCGAGAAGGATGCGCGGCACATTGGCGGAAATGCCGAACCCGATATTGACGGCCATGCCGTCGCGCAACTCCATGGCGACGCGGCGCGCGATCACCTTCTGCACGTTCATCTCCGGCGTGCGGAAGCTCGACAGCGGCCGGAAGATTTCTCCCGAGATCGCCGGGTCATAGGGTGTCAGCGTCGTCTGCAACTGGTCGGGCGCAACGACGATATGGTCGACCAGGACGCCCGGCACGCGCACGTCATGCGGTTTCAGCGTGCCGTTCTCGACGACGCGCTTGACCTGCGCGATGACGATGCCGCCATTGTTGCGGGCGGCGAGCGCCTGTTCCAGTCCGCCGAGATAGGCGCCCTCATGCTCGTAGGTGAGGTTGCCGCGCTCGTCGGCCGACGTGGCGCGGATGATCGACACCTGCGGCACGATAGAGCGGAAATAGAGCCATTCCTCGCCGTCGAACTGCTGCACCGAAACGATCGGCTCGCTGGCGGCGTCGTTCATGGCGCAGCCCTGGTGGCGCGGGTCGGCGAAGGTGTCGAGACCGACTTTGGTCAGCACGCCCGGCCGCTTGGCCGCGGCTTCGCGGTGCATATCGAACAGGATGCCGGACGGCACGTTGTAGGCGGCGACCGAATTGTCGCCGATCATCTTCCAGATCTGCGGCGGTTCGGAAGAGGAGGGGCCGGACGGGTAGGAGCCGCACAAGGTACGCTTCAGCAGTCCCGGCTTGGCCAGATGGTCGATGCCTTTGATGCCATACATGTCGCCGGCTGCGATCGGGTGCAGCGTGGTGATGTTCTTCGGATGGCCTTCTGCGTCGAAGCGTTCGCCGATCGCGGCGAGCACCGCATCGGGGCAGCCGAGGCCGCTCGACGAGGACACCGACACGACCATGCCGTCCTTGACCAGGCCGGCTGCCTGCGCCGCGGAGACCACCTTGCTCAATTCATACTCCCGAATTCAGGGTCGATTGCGACCGCCTTGCCTGATTTCGCGGTTTGCAATGCTGCTTCGGTTGACGCCGATGACCAGATGCTGTCCTCGCCTTGCGCGCGGATGGCGTTGATCATGAACTGCCTGACGATCGTGCTGGCGCCGATCAAGCTCCATTTGACGCTCATGCAGCGCCTCCCGAACCGGCCGCCCTGTTTCGAATGCGGCGATCCGGGCCGCAGCTTTCCCTGACCACCAGATTGACCGCGCCGATATGGTCTTCGGCCCGTGTGGTGCGCGACTGGATCATTTTCAGCATGACATGGGCGGCACGTTCGCCAAGACCCGCCGAGTCCACCGCGACGCTGGTCAGAGCCGGCATGTAATGCTCGGCCTCGGCCACATCGTCGAAGCCGACGATGGCGAAATCAACTCCGGGCTCAAGCGCGCGCTTGCGCAGCGCCAGCATGGCGCCAAAGGCGACGGCGTCGTTGAAGCAGAGTGCCGCAGTCGGCGGTTCAGCCATTGCGAGAGCGGTTTCGAGGCATGCGATACCACCTCTGCGGCTGGTCTCTCCCTCGACGACCAGAGTGTCGCGGTCGGAGATGCCCTGCGTCTCGCAGGCTTCGCGAAATCCGCCAAGCCGCTCGTGATAGACGACGAGATCGGACGAGCCGCCGAAGAAGACCAGCCGGCGATGTCCCTTGCCGATCAGATGAGCGGTGGCGAGATAGGCGCCGCGATGATTGTCGGGCGCGATGACCGGAATGCGGCTCTCGGGAAGCCGGCGCATGGCGAAGACCACCGGCAGACCTGCCGTCTCGATCCGCCTGAAGGCGCCCGGCGTCGTGCCGCGAGCCGGCGACACGATGAGGCCGGCGACGCCTTGCTCCATCAGCGACTTCAGCACTTCTTCCTGGCGCACCGGATTTTCCGCCGTGTTGGCGATGAACGGCACGATGCCGGCCGACTGGAAGACCCGCTCCATGCCGACCGCCAGCTCCGCGAAGAAAGGATTGGTGAGATCGTTGATGACCATGCCGATGACGTTGGAGTGCGCCTTGCGCAGATTGGCGGCGCCGCGGTTGTAGACGTAACCGACATCCTCGATCGCCTTGCGCACCTTGCTCGCTGTTTCGGGCCGGATCAGTCCGCTGCCCTGGAGCACGAGCGATACCGTCGATTTGGACACGCCCGCTTCGCGGGCGATGTCGAATATCGTCGCCTTGGCCCGGTTGGCCATCCAGATGCATCCTCCCCACTGCAGGCCCAAAACTATTGGAACGTTCTAATCTCTGCTCCGCTCGTGAGTCAATCGGGATTTTTCCCGCGCCTCGAACATCGATTGTGCGTACTCAAATGGCATGCTTCATAAGGCTTTCCTGTTGCAATGCAGCATTTCATCCTGCAGGGAGTTCGAATCTTAAAGGTCCTTGATTTATTGGAACGTTCCATTTAGTAGCGTTGTGAAGGGAGCGATGGATGGACATTTCCTTGCCTGGTGAGGGTGGCGGCAGCACCCGGTACACGCTGGTCGGCGAGCCCGTGCAGCCTGACATCGGCGCGCGATTTTCGCGTATCGCCTATGCCGCCGCGCACGTCGTTGCCGATCCGCTCGCCATGACCGATCCGTGGTCCAGACCGGTGATCGACTGGGAGAGGACGATGGCGTTCCGTCACCATCTGTGGCGGCTGGGCTTCCGCATCGCCGAAGCGATGGACACGTCGCAGCGCGGCATGGGCTTCGACTGGGCAAACGCGCAGGAATTGATCCGCCGCTCGATCGCCGAGGCGCGCACGGTCGATGGCGCCGATCTCGCCTCGGGCGCCGGCACCGACCATCTGGCGCCCGCCGCCGCCAAAACAATCGATGACGTCATCAAGGCCTATGAAGAGCAGTTCGCTTTAATCGAAGGGCTCGGCGGCAAGGCGATCATGATGGCCAGCCGGGCGTTGGCGGCAGTTGCCAAAGGGCCGGACGACTATGTCAGGGTCTACGACCGCATCCTGTCACAGTCCTCCGGCAAGGTCATCCTGCACTGGCTGGGCGACATGTTCGATCCGGCGCTCAGGGGCTATTGGGGCAGCGAGAATTTCGAGGTCGCTCTCGATACAGTCGTTGCCATCATCGAATGCCACGTTGGCAACGTGGAGGGGATAAAAATCTCACTGCTCGATGCCGGCAAGGAGGTCGCGCTGAGGAACCGTCTGCCGGACGGCGTCGTCATGTTCACCGGCGACGATTTCAATTATCCCGAACTGATCGCCGGCGACGAGAAAAGGCACTCGCACGCATTGCTGGGTATTTTCGACGCGATTGCGCCGGTTGCCAACGCGGCGCTGGCGAAACTGGCGGAAGGCGACCGCGCCGGCTTTGACGCGTTGATGGCGCCGACCGTGCCGCTGTCGCGAAAGATCTTCGAGGCGCCGACCGAGTATTACAAAGCCGGCATCGTCCTCATGGCCTGGCTGAACGGCCATCAGGATCATTTTGCGATGGTCGGCGGTATGCAGTCGGCGCGCGGCATCCGTCACTATGCCGACGTGTTCCGCCTTGCCGACCAGGCCGGATTGCTGGCCGATCCGGAACTGGCGGTGACCAGGATGAAGAGCCTTTGCACCGTCGCGGGTGTTTGAAGCGCGGAAAGTGGTTCTCATCATCGACGTAACAGGCCAGGAATGCCGGGCGTCGCTAATGTCTCCGCCACAGCCAAAAAGGCGCGATTGCCTCGTCTGGATGAAAAATGGGCTTGGTCGCCCTTCCCAGATCGGCAGGTGGCATTCCTGCGGGATCATGGTGCGTCAGGTCGAGAAGCAGCGGCCCAAGCCGATCCGGATCGACAGTTTCGGCCGACATGGTGTGTGGCTTGTTCTCGTGCGCAACAAGCCAGTGCAGCGCCTGGACCAGTCCCAGTCCCTCGGCTGTCTTGTGTTGCCAGAGATTGTCACCGACCGAAGACAGGACACGGGCCAGCGACGTCCAGCCTTGCAAGGTAAACATGGCGTAGTGCCTGGGGCGCGTGCGGGACAGTTCCCTGGGCAAGGAGCCATCGGCTGCGATCTGGGTTGCTAGTCTCTCCCGAGCATAGAGGCTGATCTTGGCCAGGGTGGCGCTGTCGCCAAGAAACGTGGCGATCGATGCCCGCTGCAAATCGTAATATGTTCCTTGGTTGCTGCTGCTGCAGAAGGCCGTCGCGGCTGCCGGCGCGGTGTCCAGCCATTCGCAGTAGGAACCGAGCCAGGCTCTGAACGCCTCGCGATCCTCGTCGCCCAGTACTCCTGTTCGCTCGAGCAGGCGTACGGCATCCAGGAAGAAATAGAAATCCTTCAGCTCGATGATGCCGTGGCCGGACCCTTCATTGTTGTCGTGGCCCGACCGCACCTGCGCATAGCGCAAATGCGGGTTCATTCTTGTCCTGGGATCGATAAACCATGCGCGAATGAGCCTGGCGGCGTGGACGGCATAATGATGCCCATCAAGCACGGTTGCGGCGAGCGCAAGCACGGTTGTGTCGTCGAAGACGCGCTGCAAGCGTGTGCGATCGTAGGTTTCGCTTCCTGCTGCATACAATGCCGTGCCGGGCACGCGTTCGCCATCGCGCCGGATATAGGGCAGGCCGTCGGGTCTGTCGGGGTCGGGCCACCAGTAAGGCGCGGGGTGAAAATAGTCCTGGGGATCCCCGCTGGGGGCTAGGCCAGTCTTGTCGAGCACGCTGAACGGACCGCGGGCGAGTGCCTGTCCGGCCGCGGTTTCGAGATGGTGCAGGATGAGCCCGTCCTTCACCGCGTGGGCCAGGGCGTCTTCGTCATAAAAGGCCAGGCGGGAGGCATCGAGCCGAGCGGCGACTGCCTTGGCGTCACATTGATCGACCATATCGACGATCGCCTGATCGCGGCTGACCAGACGCGCGACGAAGCCGGCCTTGCCGATCTCCAGATGCGAACGCCCTGAATCCAGGCGCGCCACCCAGCCCGCTTTCTGGAGCAGCCCGGCATCCGCTGCCCGGACCGGGCGTGGAAAATCCCAGGCGTCGTCGCGGTAGCGGTCCCAGGGGCCGGGAACTGCCAACCGCCACAGCATCTCGATTTTTGGCCGCCTTCCGTAACCATAGTTTTCGTCGAACAGTTGCGTGGTATCGGCTCGAAACATGATCTGCGGCTCTTCCTCGGCCGGCGGCTGGAAGCTCTGGTCCAGCAGAAGCGCATTGTCGACAATGCGCGCCATGGGCACCACAGCGTAGGGAAGGTGCGGGTTTTTCTCGATCGCGGACCGTATCCGCTGGAACGCAGAGTCTGTCAGGTAGCAGTTCCCGTCCCAGGGCATCAGCCATTTTGCCCTGTCGCGGGCAATCGCGAGCGCGGCGTTGCGAGCCCCATTGTTGTTCATCACATAGAGGTTCTTGCTGCGGCGGATGTGCGTTTCGTAACGCGCGGACTGTCCGCTCGCCCGGCCCTTCTCTGAGAATCGGAGGTCGCTGGCAACAAGCTGGTCGACGTCCCAGGATATCTTCCGGTACTGATCGAGTTCGAAGGGGATTGTATGAAAATTCTGGCGGCGGCTTTCGAGCAGGCCGATGATCCGGGCTTCCTCGTCGGTGTCGACTATTCGATTGACGATCCAGAATTTTTCGCAGGCGTCGAAGACCGGTTCGTTGTCCAGAATGAACAGCACGTTGTCGAATGACTGGCCCTTGCGGTGTCGCGGTTCCAGATCATTGCCGATGATCCGGACAAGCATGAAGCTGTCGGCAATCTGCGAGATCGGCGACGCCGTGTAAGTCTCGCGGGCGGCCTCGATCCGCTTGCCGAGTCCGCGCCGGTATTCAGCATTCTGCTTTGCGGAAATGAGCGCGTTGCCCAATGTCGACCACGGCGACCGCAATTGCGTGCGCACACGGTTCAGTTCGCGATATATCTTCGGCCAGGACGATAGTTTTGTCCTACCGGGCTGTGAGCTCATGACGGCACGCAGGGAGACCGGATCCCGATCACCGCCTCGGGGATGCGCGCGGTTTCGCCAATCATTCCGACTTCGACTCTGGACCATTTCTGAGCGTGAGGCGACCAAGCCCTGAATTGTGCGACACGATCAATCATGGAAAACGTCTCTCGCATGTAGCGTTGCGAATGTCCTGTTATGTTCTGCTGAATAAGTGACGGCAGGTTGCCAGGCAACGCCGACAGGACAATGCGATAAATCAAATCCGAAAACCACATAGCATGGCAAATGCCCCGGCATCGGCGATTCGCCTTCACGCAAAGGCAAGCTCGCGAAAGATGCGCCGGTGATCGCAATTTTCTTGGAACCAATCCTCCCGGCGCGCGACCAAGCGATGTGTCCAAACATGGTCAGCTTGTGGCGGCCGCATTCGACCGCCATTGCATCGAATGCATGAGTTATCTGCCACTCCCCGCATATCACCTCACGGCCCTAGCCTCGTCCGTCCTGCATTGTTGAACCCGACAACCCTTTGCTTACTATATGGTTTTCCAGGCCTTGCCGGCTGCTCCTATGCGTGCTTACTTGTGGTTGTTTTCATGAGGGGGATACAATCATGCGTTTTCTACTTGCTGCGGTCGCCATGCTGTCGTTCGCCGCCACCGCGGCTCTGGCCGATCCAGCTTCGGATTTCAAAAGAGCCGATCAGGCATTGAACCAGACCTTCAAGCAAATCCAGAAGCGGCTTACGGATGATTCCGACGGCAAGGCACGGTTCGTGAAAGCGCAGAGAGCGTGGATTGCGTTCCGCAACGCCGAATGCACGTTTCAATCCAGCGGTGACGATGGTGGCTCCGCGGCGCCGATGGTTGCCGCTGCTTGTCAGGCTGACCTGACCAAGGCCCGCACCAGGCAGTTGAAGGCCTACCTGAACTGCCAGGAGGGTGACCTCTCTTGCCCGGTGCCATCAGAATAATCTGGAGTGACAAAATGCCGAATTTCAAGATGAGATATGTGCTGATCGCGCTTGTGCCGTTGGCGGTTGCCGGTTGCGTCAGCGCTGAGGATCAGCGCGCAATGGATCAGCAACAGTGCGCGTCTTACGGCTACAGGCCAGGAACCAACAGGTTTGCCGACTGCATGATGCAACAGACCTCACAACGTTCAGAAGATGAGCAGCGCTCATTGGATCGCATGGCCGCGCAAGAACAGAGAGACAAGGATCGCAAGGAAGCGCGTCGAAAGGACGACAGCTACATCGATCCAAGGCCGAGTTACGACAAGGACGGCAATCCGAATTTCGACACTCAAGGCAATTACCAAGGGTGTCACGGCGCGGGATGTTTGGTCGACAATCCAGACAATAACGATGACGATGACCAGTAGGCTGGCTCCGCGAGGCTCTCCTTCCTGCCCCCTATAGTCCGGACCTCAACCCAATCGAGAAACCCTTCGCCAACTTCAAGCACTACATGCGGCGTTGCGCCAGGTGCAGGCTAGAAGTCAACCCAAATGCGAACCGCTCTACCTCTGGCGAACAGCCGGGAAATGCCGATCCTGCACACGCGATCCGCGATTCCATCAGCTTGAAGGATGGTTCCGGAACTTTTTGCCGCAATGGCAGGTTCGAGCGACATGACGAAACTATCTGACCCCTGGCCCGCCGTTCCCAGCAAGCTGCACGGCGGCCAGGATATCCCGGAAGAGAGCATTTCTATCCATGCTCATACCGCAGGCAGACGGTTGACCGGCGCGATTTACTCCAGGTGTTCTGGAGGAAGAGCCGGGGCATTGAGCGCTGGAACCGAGCCAGCTGCAACGATCATCGAATTTCCCCGAAGAAAGTACCTGCCTCTAGAAGCGCTTTCGGATCAGGGGCCGTTTCAGGGCAAAGCGGGCGATATTGTCGAGCGTTCTTGGCACCGCCATCTCCCCGATGCCCTCAATGGCGCCCTTGGCCGCTGCGTCCTCACGAAAGCGCACTATCCATTCTTCCGTGAGGCTGTCCCGTTGAACAGTGAATCTCGAATTGGCGGTGTCTTCCGGGACCTGGACGCCCATATAATCCGCCACAGCTTCCAGATAGGGCCGTGGGTCTTGCTGCAAATCTTCGTAGACGAATTGACGACAATCCAGCCCCGCAAGTTGTAGGTAGGACCTCCAGAACGCATAGCTTCGATCAATCTGGAAATACGCTTGGCTGATGTCGGCGAAGCTATAAGGAACAGAGCGCGGATTGACTTTCCCTTCGTGCCGGCTCGTCCACACTCCAGACATCCTAGCTCGGTAGAACGAAATAGCTTGCTGAATTCGGTCGCGACGTTCCAACAAAATGAATTCCAAGCCGTGTTTTCTTCGAATCTCGAATAGAAAATCCTTTCCGAATTTCTCCTTACACCAGGCCAGATGGCGCGGAAACAACTTGATCGCAAACCGCCCGTTGTCGGTCGACGCTTTCTCGATGACCGCTTTTTCAAGATCATCATAGGTGCGGGGATCGAAACGTAGATAGGCCGGATCAAGCCATTCCTCCGACCGTCCCATCAGGCCAGTTGCGTTCGTCAGGCTTCCCAGCCAGTTCGAACCGCTTCTTCCCTCTGTAAGAATCGCAACGCCCCGCATAAACTCCTCACTTCACCTTGTCCCGGAACGCATGCCGCAAGGCCCGCTTATCTTCAACCCAAATCAGTGCTGCGTTCCCGCCCCAGGTCCAGGAACACCGTGCTCAGCTTATTGCCGCCGTGATCTTCGTTGCCATCTTGTCGGCATCACCAGGGCTTTGGCTGGATTCTAGACCAGATGACCACGCAATTCATCTAGGACGCCGCATCGGCCGCCATCGTCATCGTGGGCGTGTTCGCCGTCGCCGACACGTCGCCACGCGATTGCTGCGCCTGCCCAGGAGTGTCCTCTGTCGAATAACCGTGAGGGTTGTTTTCGCCGCCATCACTATTTTTGTGAACCAATTCACCCGAGGCGCGACCAAGTGATGTGTCCAAACATGGTTCATCAAGGAGAACGTCTTATGTTTACTGTCTCGAGAAACGTCTTTTTGGCCGCCATCGCCGTTTCGGTGCTGGCCGGCTGCAAGACAACCGCTCCCAGGGAATGCGACAAGCTGAAGCCTGGCGTCACCTATAACGGCAAATGCTGCGGCATCGGCGAGCCTTGCCGCGAAGGCAAGGGCGGCGGCGACAGGCCGGGAAATACGCCTGATCCAGCGCCGCAATGATCTGATTGCGTGTCGCCCGTTCCGGTCAGCGCTGGGACGGGCGGGTTGCGCTCGAAAGCTCGCCAACGTCCAGCCTCCCCTTGAGGCACCGAAATCGTCCACCTCTGTGTAACGCGCGCCCTGGACGGCCCTGTGCCACGCTGTGCCCTGCTTATCCCAAGTGAGGCGTTCTTCCGCCAGCACCTCGACGCTGCTCATCCCGCGCGTCATGCCCACGCGCTTTGTCTGGCGAGCCGGCCAGCATGTCGATCCAAGTCTGATTTGTCTGGTTGGATGGTGGGCGTGACAGGGATTGAACCTGTGACCCCTGCAATGTCAATGCAGTGCTCTCCCGCTGAGCTACACGCCCATCCGAAGCCGCGCATACACCATTTTTGATCCAGCGCGTCAATAGCAGGAAAAAGGAAAGAAGGCGTCGTCTCGCCGCAGTGGCGAAGAGGTGCGGCGCCTCGCCTAGAAAACGGCTCAGGCCGCCTGCAGCATCTTCTCCACCTCGTTGACGAGGTCGCGCAGATGGAATGGCTTCGACAGCACCTTGGCGTCTTTCGGCGCCTTGGAATCCGGGTTCAACGCAACGGCGGCGAAACCGGTGATGAACATGACTTTCAGATCGGGATCGATCTCGGTGGCGCGGCGCGCCAGCTCGATGCCGTCCATCTCCGGCATGACGATGTCGGTCAGCAGCAGCGAGAACGGCTCTTCGCGCAGCCGCTCATAGGCGCTGGCGCCATTGTCGAAATCGCTGACCTGGTAACCGGCGCGCTCCAGCGCCTTGACGAGGAACCGACGCATATCGTCGTCGTCTTCCGCCAGAAGAATGCGTGCCATGATATCCTGTCCGAATCACCCGCCCGAGATTGCCGTTGGGCAAGCCCGTTAACCATCCTGTATATGAGGAGGTGAGGGTAAACATCAAGTGAACGCGGACGGCGATGATCCATATTTGCCGGGGGTGTGCCGCCGCTGAAATGCTGGACACGCGGCCTGCAAGGTGGCACTTTCACATCATGATGCACTGGTGTTTTCGGGTTCGTTCAAATTGAAGACGGCAGCCGAGGATTTTTCGGTCTTTCCACCCTTCGAAATCCGGTCGGGCGCCGAGCAGCGCGTCCCCTTCCTCTTCAATTCGCCGCATAGCGGCCGCTACTATCCCGAACGGTTCCTGGCCATGGCAAGGCTGGACCGCAACGCCATCCGCCGGTCGGAAGACTGTTACGTCGATGAGCTGTTCGGCGGTGCCGTGGCGCTCGGCGCGCCGCTGCTGGCGGCGAATTTTCCGAGGGCCTATCTCGACGTCAATCGCGAGCCGTGGGAGCTCGATCCTCGCATGTTCGCCGAGCCAGTGCCGTCCTTCTGCAACATCCGCTCGGCGCGGGTGGCGGGTGGGCTTGGCACGGTGCCGAAGCTGGTCGGCGAGGGGCTCGACATCTATTCCGGCCGCCTGCCGCTGTCGGAAGCCGTTGCCCGGATCGAAACCGTCTACAAGCCCTATCACGAGACGCTGAAGCGGCTTTTGACCCGGACCCATGCGCGGTTCGGTTTTGCCGTGCTGATCGACTGTCATTCGATGCCGGCGAGCATCCGTGTCGGCGACAGCGGGCTGCGGCCCGACTTCATCATCGGCGACCGTTTCGGCATCTCGGCAACCGCCGCCCTGACCGAGACCGCGATCGGCCTGCTCAGCGCCATGGGCTATTCGGTTGCCCACAACAAACCCTATGCCGGCGGCTTCATCACCGAGCATTACGGCCGCCCGGCGCGCCATCTGCATGCGCTGCAGATCGAGGTCAATCGCGGGCTCTACATGAACGAACGGACATTCGAGAAGGCCGCCGGCTTCGATGCGCTGGCCGACGATCTGACGCGGTTCTCAGCCGACCTGATGTCGATGCCCGACCATCATTTCATCGACCTGCCGCTGGCCGCGGAGTGAAATCGCGGCGTAAAAAAAGACCGCATCGTTTGCACGATACGGTCGAAGTCTAGGGAGGAAACGCCCAAGGAGGGCATGGACAGGAAACCCTGTCCGAGGTCAAGGGTATTGTGCGTTGCACAAATGTCAAGCGACCTTCAGGCTTTTTTAATTCACTCTGATGTGGAAATTGCGTTTCGACGACGCTTATGTGACATCCGGGCAACAGATGCCGTCGCGGAGAAGTCGTCGAACACACTTGTTTTGGTACGAAATTGGCGGCAGAGCACGGCTCGGACATGCTGCAGTGCGGGAGAATCAGTTGGACATCAGTGTCGATTTCATGCGCCGCATCGCGCAGGTGGCGGCGGCGGAGACCTTGCCGCGCTTTCGTGCCCAAGGCGCGGTCGCCAACAAGGAACAGGGCAGTTTCGATCCGGTCACCGAGGCCGATCGCGAGGCCGAGCGCGCTATCCGGGCGTTGATCTCTGCCGAGTATCCCGACCATGGCATTCTTGGCGAGGAGCATGGCAGCGAGAACATTTCGAGCCGGCATGTCTGGGTGATCGACCCGATCGACGGCACGCGCGCCTTTATTTCCGGCCTGCCGGTGTGGGGCACGCTGGTCGGGCTGACGGTCGACGGTGACGCCGTTGCCGGCATGATGGCGCAACCCTTCACCGGCGAGCTGTTCTACGCCAACGCCTCAGGTTCGCACTATGAGGGGCCGGGCGGGCCGCGAAAACTGACGACCCGCAAGACGACGAAGTTGGACCAGGCGACGCTGTTCACCACCACGCCGGCGCTATTCAAAGGCGAAGCGCGCAACCGTTACGATGCATTCGAAAGACAGATCCAACTCGCCCGCTATGGCGCCGATTGCTATGCCTTCGCCATGATCGCTTCGGGAAGCGTCGATATCGTCGCCGATCCCGGTTTGAAGCCATACGACATCGTGGCGCTGATCCCGATCATCGAGAAGGCAGGCGGTGTGGTCACCACATTCGATGGCGGGCCTGCGGAAAAGGGCGGCGATGTCCTGGCGGCTGCAACGCCGGAACTCCACGCAGCTGCCATGGCTGCCTTGCGCGGCTGACCAGCGACCGGCGGCCGTCAGGCCGTGGGGTCGTCGCTGCCGGGAATGAAGGCGTCGAAGGCGGCGAGCAATTGCTCGCGGTAGATGTCGGCTTCCTGCAGGATTTCGTGGCGGGAGCCGTCGATCATCAGCAATGAACCGAGCCGCAGACGCCTGGCGTAGGCTTCGACAGCCCTGGTCGAGACGACCTGGTCGGCGCCGGCGGCGATGATCAGCAGCGGGACCTGGATCCGGGCCATGAAGTCGGGGTCGTTGACGGCTTCCGAAGCTTTCGCGGCTGCCCGCAGCCAACGGATCGTCGGCCCGCCAAGCGCCAGTTGCGGGTATTCTTCATAGATCCGTGTGTTGCGCCGATAGCGTTCCGGGTCCGATGTCAGCTTGTTGGTCTCGAAAGGGGCCGTTACCCTCGGCCGCGGACCCCAGGCGGCATAGAGCCGGCCGAGGCCGAGAGCGCAGAACAGGGAACAGACGCGGCGAACCGTCGAGATCGAGACCGGCAGGTCGGGCAGCGTCAGGAAGGGCGCGATCAGCACCATGCGCCGGACGCGGTTCACCATCGACGGCGCGGCCAGCAGGGTGATCAATGCGCCTGCCGAATGGGCCAGGATGTAGTAGGGTCCGCGGCAATCGGGCAGCACGATCTCCTCGAAGAACTGTTCGAGGTCGGCGGTGTAGTCGCGGAAGCTGCTGACGTAGCCGCGCTGGCGATCGCGGATCAGCCGGTCTGAATCGCCCTGGCCTCGCCAGTCGAGCGTGGCGACGCCAAAGCCACGATCGGCAAGGTTGCGGATGGTTTCGAAATATTTCTCGATGCACTCGTTGCGGCCGGTGAGCAGGACCACGGTGCCCTTCATCGGGCGAGCGACCGCGCCGAACAGGCCGTAGCGGATATTCTTGCGGTCACGCGTGGTGAAGAAGCCGCCGGCGGCGTTTTCCGGCCGCGGATTGCCCTCGATTTCGTGAAAAAGGGAGTTTTCGGTGAAAAGATCCGTCATTCGGCGCTTCGTGCTCGGCGTCTCGCATGCCCGCCTGCGCTGGCCGGCTCCGCTAAGGTGATAGACGCCCATGCGCCAAAAGCCAAGGAATTCCCGGTGACTGACTGGGCTGCAACAGGGAAGGCCGGAAGCCGCTTGAAAGCGTGCTTCCGGCCTCTGTCGATCCGGGAGGAAGGGACGTTACACCCGGTCGGCCTCGTTGCGGTGCCTGTTGTGCAATCGGCGCCGCCAGTCCTTGATCCTGGAATGGACTTTAGCGCCGGCTGCCTGAACGCGCGCCGAAGTGCCGGTTCATCTGCCGTTCATCAAGGGCCCGGCCGCCGTGGCTTTTGCCGCCAGGTGAAATCTTGAAATGCTTTCCAGCGCTCCCCAAATGTCTCGTGCGGTCGCCAATGTCGGGGCCGCTGGCCCACCCGAAACGCCGCTCAAGGGTTTCGCACCGGCCATACGCAAACCATGTTGCTCAACAGGAGAACACCTCATGCGTCACGTTGATTTTTCCCCGCTTTATCGCTCGACCGTCGGCTTCGATCGTCTGTTCACGATGCTCGATTCGCTTGCGCAGCCGGATGGCGCGCAGACCTACCCGCCCTACAACATCGAGCGCACCGGTGAGGATTCCTACCGGATCTCGATGGCGGTTGCCGGCTTCTCTGACGAGGAAATCTCGATCGAAGCCCATCGCAACGTGCTGACCGTGAAGGGTGAGCGCAAGGACGAGGGCACCGGCGAAGGCTCTGAACTGCTCTATCGCGGCATTGCCTCGAGAGCCTTCGAACGCCGCTTCCAGCTTGCCGACCACGTCGAAGTTGTCGGTGCTTCGCTGAAGAACGGCCTGCTGTTCGTCGACCTCAAGCGCAACATCCCCGAGGAGCTGAAGCCGCGCAAGATCGCGATTACGGCATCTTCGGCCAAGGCCAAGCAGATCGAGGCCAAGACCGCTGCCTAAAGTACAAGTCTCCTCCCGAGACGGAAGCGGCGCCGAAAGGCGCCGCTTTTTTGTTATCGGGGATTTCGGTATCAGGCGATCAGCTGGCCAAAACGGTCGACCTCATCGGCCGTCGTCGCGAAGCTGGTGACGAAGCGATACAGCAACTCGTCCTCGCTGATGTGGCCGTCAAAGCCGTGCGGCTTGTGCCAATCATAGAACGCCGCACCCGCTGCCTGCAGCTTTTCAGCTTCGGCTTTCTTGATCACTGCGAAAACCTCGTTTGCCTGCGGCAGCCATGCCAGCTTTGCCGTGGCCGAATCCTCGATCGCAGCGGCAAGGCGTGCGGCCATGGCGTTGGCGTGGCGGGCGGTGTCCAGCCACAATCCGTCTTTGAAATAGGCCTCGAACTGCGCCGCGACGAAGCGCGATTTCGAAAACAGCTGGGCGGCGCGCTTGCGCAGGAACGCCAATTCCCTGGCACGATCAAGATCGAACAGCACGATCGCTTCGGCGCACCAGCAGCCATTCTTGGTGCCGCCGAAGGACAGGATGTCGACGCCGCGTTTCCAGGTCATTTCGGCTGGCGACGTGTCGAGCGCGACCAGCGCATTGGCAAAGCGGGCGCCGTCCATGTGCAAGGGCACCGAATATCGTTTGGCGATCGCCGCGATCGTCTCGATCTCATCCAGGCCGTAGATAGTGCCGACCTCGGTCGACTGGGTGATCGAAACGGCCATCGGCCGTCCCCAATGGACGATTTCCGGTGCGAAACGGCCGATGGTCCTTTCCAGATTGTGCGGATCGATCTTGCCCAGCGCGCCATCGATCTCATGCAGGCGTGAGCCGCCGGAAAAATACACCGGCGCGCCGCATTCGTCCTCGATGACATGCGATTCGCGATGAGCAAAGGAAATGCCGCCCGGCTTGTTGTAAGCGGTCAGCGCCAGCGAGTTGGCGGCCGTGCCGGTGGCGACGAAGAACACCGCGACCTCGCGTTCGAAAATCTCGCTGAAGCGCTGGTAGACTGCCTGGTCGAGCGCTCCGTCGCCGTAGGCGGTCGAAAAGCCGCCGGCATTGGCCGACAGGCCGGCGGCAATGTTGGGGTGGGCGCCTGCCCAATTGTCGGAAGCGAAGAACATGCATCTGCCTATGTCTTGGGAGAACGGGGGGTTGGGGAAATCAGATTGAAGTTGACCGGTTTCGCGTGCTGATCGCAAGGGCCAGGCGCCGGAAAAACAGTAAAGCCAGCCAACGGGCAAAGCCCAGGCCGACGACTGAAGCTTACGTTTTTCCTCAGCTTCACGACATTTTCTGTCGCGAATGCCCCAAGTTTTTTGCAAATCGGTCTTGTGTGGGTCCGGGATTTCTGCCATAAAAATTTAGGACAGTAGTGCTGTCTTATTTTGTCGCACAAAACGAGCTGGATTGGCGTATCATTTGGGCCTCTCCGGCTGTTGCCGCGAGCGACAGGTGGACAGCCAGACTCTGGCCTGTACGATTACCAGATGCGATCCATGCGGAAAGCCGCCTGGTTCGACAGGATTTCGCAAGACGTGCCACAAGGATCAGGGTGAGCCAAGCGCTTGCCGAGGCAAACCAGCGCCTGAATGGCTGGGAAGGAGGACAGGAGATGACGGACATGACGCACTCTGCGACGAACGGCCAGGCCGCGCAGACGAAAGCGGCAACCGTCAAAACCACCTTGCGATCCAATATTGGCCGAAGCGCCAACGGATTTTCCGCCCAGGGCCTCTACGATCCACGCAACGAGCATGACGCCTGCGGCGTCGGTTTCATCGTCAACATGAAGGGCGTGAAGTCGCATCAGATCGTCGAGGACGGGCTTGCTGTGCTCGAAAACCTGACGCATCGCGGCGCCGTCGGCGCCGATCCGCTGGTCGGCGATGGCGCCGGCGTGCTGGTGCAGCTTCCCGACCAGTTCTTCCGTGACGAGATGGCAGCCCAGGGCATCGAGCTGCCGCCGGCGGGCCAGTACGGCGTCGGACACTGGTTCATGCCGCAGGACGCGGCCCTTCGCGCCCATATCGAGGACATCATTGCCGAATCGGCGCAATCCGAGGGACTTCCGCTCATCGGTTTCCGTGACGTGCCCGTCGACAATTCGTCGCTGTCGAAGGCGCCCGACATCGTGGCATCCGAGCCGTTCCATCGGCAGATCTTCATCGGCCGCACGCCAGACATTACCGATGACGAGGAATACGAGGCCAGGCTCTATCTGCTGCGCAAGGTCATCTCGGGCCGCATCTATGCCGAGAACGACAACAAGGACATCGGCGCCTATTGCGTGTCGCTGTCGGCGCGCACCATCGTCTACAAGGGCATGTTCCTGGCTTATCAGGTCGGGGCCTACTACAAGGACCTCAAGGACCCGCGCTTCGAAACCGCGCTGATCCTCGTCCACCAGCGCTTCTCGACCAACACGTTCCCGTCATGGAAGCTGGCGCATCCCTACCGCATGGTCGCCCACAATGGCGAGATCAACACCGTGCGCGGCAACAACAACTGGATGGCTGCGCGCCAGGCGTCGGTCGATTCCGAACTGTTCGGCAACAACATCTCGAAGCTGTGGCCGATCTCCTATGACGGCCAATCCGACACCGCCTGCTTCGACAATGCGCTCGAGTTCCTGTTCCAGGGCGGGTACAGGCTCAGCCATGCCATGATGATGCTGATCCCGGAAGCCTGGGCCGGCAACAAGCTCATGGATGCCGATCGCAAGGCCTTCTACGAATACCATGCGGCACTGATGGAGCCGTGGGACGGACCGGCGGCGGTGGTCTTCACCGATGGCCGCCAGATCGGCGCCACGCTCGACCGCAATGGCTTGCGCCCGGCGCGCTACATCGTCACCGACGATGACCGCGTCATCATGGCCTCGGAAGCCGGCGTGCTGCCGGTGCCGGAGGAGAAGATCGTCAAGAAGTGGCGGCTGCAGCCCGGCCGCATGCTTCTGATCGACCTGGAGAAGGGGCGCATCGTCTCCGACGAGGAGCTCAAGTCGGAGATCGCGACCAAGCATCCCTACAAGACCTGGCTCGCCAACACGCAGCTGATCCTCGAAGATCTGAAGCCGGTCGAACCGCGCGCGTTGCGCAAGGATGTCAGCCTGCTCGATCGCCAGCAGGCATTCGGCTACAGCCAGGAGGACACCAAGCTGTTGATGTCGCCGATGGCGACGACAGGCCAGGAAGCGGTGGGCTCGATGGGCACCGACACGCCGATCTCGGCGATGTCGGACAAGTCGAAGCTGCTCTACACCTATTTCAAGCAGAACTTCGCCCAGGTCACCAACCCGCCGATCGATCCGATCCGCGAGGAGCTGGTGATGAGCCTGGTGTCCTTCATCGGGCCGCGGCCCAACATCTTCGATCTTGTCGGCAATTCGCGCCGCAAGCGGCTCGAAGTTCGCCAGCCGATCCTGACCAATGGCGATCTCGAAAAGATCCGCTCCATCGGCCACACCGAGGACCGTTTCGACACCAAGACGATCGACATCACCTATGGCTCCGCCGAAGGCGCCGCGGGCATGCAGGGCGCCATCGATCGGTTGTGCGAGCGGGCGGAGGCGGCGGTTGCCGGCGGCTACAACATCATCATCCTGTCCGACCGCCAGGTCGGGCCCGACCGCATCGCCATCCCGGCGCTGCTGGCGACGGCGGCGGTCCATCATCACCTGATCCGCAAGGGGCTGCGCACCTCGGTCGGCCTCGTCGTCGAATCCGGCGAGCCGCGCGAAGTGCATCATTTCTGCTGCCTCGCCGGCTATGGCGCCGAGGCGATCAATCCCTACCTCGCCTTCGACACGCTGCTCGACATGCACAAGCGCGGCGAACTGCCGAAGGAAGTGGACGCCTACGAAGTCGTCTCGCGCTACATCAAGTCGATCGGCAAGGGCATCCTCAAGGTGATGTCCAAGATGGGCATCTCGACCTACCAGTCCTATTGCGGCGCGCAGATTTTCGACGCCATCGGCCTGAAGACCGATTTCGTGCAGCAATACTTCACCGGCACCGCGACGCTGATCGAAGGCGTCGGCCTGGACGAGATCGCGGCCGAGACGCTCAGCCGCCACAATGACGGTTTCGGCAACGACCCCGTGCTGCGCAACAGCCTCGAGGTCGGCGGCGAATACATGTTCCGCATGCGCGGCGAGGCGCATATCTGGTCGCCAGATGCTGTCGCCACCTTGCAGCACGCCGTGCGCCAGGGATCGTGGGAAACCTTCAAGGACTATTCCGCCCAGATCGACAGCGAGACGGCCCGCGCCCAGACCATTCGCGGCCTGTTCAAGCTCAAGCTGGCCGGGGAAACCGGCCGCAAGAAGGTGGCGCTCGACGACGTCATGCCGGCGGCCGACATCGTCAAGCGGTTCTCGACCGGGGCGATGTCGTTCGGCTCGATCTCGCGCGAAGCGCACACGACGCTGGCGCGCGCGATGAACCAGATCGGCGGCAAGTCGAACACCGGCGAGGGCGGCGAAGAGGCCGACCGCTATCTGCCGCTGCCGGGCGGCGGCAAGAACCCGGAACGCTCGGCGATCAAGCAGATCGCCTCGGGACGTTTCGGCGTCACGGCCGAATACCTCGTCAACTCCGACATGATGCAGATCAAGGTGGCGCAGGGTGCCAAGCCCGGCGAGGGCGGTCAGCTGCCCGGCCACAAGGTCGACGCCACCATCGCCAAGGTCCGGCATTCGACGCCGGGCGTCGGCCTGATCTCGCCGCCGCCGCATCACGACATCTATTCGATCGAGGATCTGGCACAGCTGATCTACGACCTGAAGAACGTCAATCCGGCGGCCGACGTGTCGGTCAAGCTGGTGTCGGAAGTCGGCGTCGGCACGGTTGCGGCGGGCGTCGCCAAGGCGCGCGCCGACCACATCACCATCTCTGGCTATGACGGCGGCACCGGTGCCTCGCCGTTGACCTCGCTCAAGCATGCCGGCAGCCCGTGGGAAATGGGCCTTGCCGAGACACACCAGACGCTGGTGCTGAACGGCTTGCGGTCGCGCGTTGCGCTGCAGGTCGATGGTGGCTTGCGCACAGGGCGCGACGTCATCATCGGGGCGCTGCTCGGCGCCGACGAGTTCGGCTTCTCGACCGCACCGCTGATCGCGGCCGGCTGCATCATGATGCGCAAATGCCATCTCAACACCTGTCCGGTCGGCGTCGCGACGCAGGATCCGGTGCTGCGCAAGCGCTTCAAGGGCACGCCCGAGCATGTCATCAACTTCTTCTTCTACGTCGCGGAAGAGGTGAGGGAGCTGCTCGCCGAGATGGGCTACACCCATCTCGACCAGATCATCGGCGACACCGATCTTCTGGAAAAGCGCGACCTGATCGTGCACTGGAAGGCGCGCGGGCTCGATTTCTCGAAGATGTTCTTCAAGCCGGATGCGCCGCATGAAGCGGTGCACTGGACCGAGCGGCAGAAGCACCCGATCGACGACGTGCTCGACCGCAAGCTGATCGAACTGGCCAAGCCGGCGCTCGAGAGCAAGCTGCCGGTCAAGATCGAGGTCGATATCCGCAATGTCGACCGCTCCGCGGGCGCCATGCTGTCGGGCGAAGTGGCCAAGCGCTTCAAGCACAAGGGCCTGCGCGAGGATACGATATCGGTGAAGCTGACCGGCACTGCCGGCCAGTCCTTTGGCGCCTTCCTGGCGCGCGGCATCTCGTTCGAGCTTATCGGCGCCGGCAACGACTATGTCGGCAAGGGCCTGTCGGGCGGACGTATCGTCATTCGGCCGCCGGAAGAGGCCAAGATCGTCGCGGCTGAATCCATCATCGTCGGCAACACGGTGCTCTATGGCGCAACCGAGGGCGAGGCCTATTTCGCCGGCGTCGCCGGCGAGCGTTTCGCCGTGCGCAATTCGGGCGTCGCCGCCGTCGTCGAAGGCGTCGGCGATCATGGCTGCGAGTACATGACTGGCGGCATCGTCGTCGTCATCGGCAAGACCGGCCGCAACTTCGCCGCCGGCATGTCTGGCGGCGTCGCCTACGTGCTCGACGAGGCGGGCGATTTCGCCGAGCGCTGCAACATGGCGATGGTCGAGCTGGAGCCGGTTCCGGAAGAAGACGATCTGATGGAAAGGCTGCTGCACCATGGCGGCGACCTCGACCACAAGGGCCGCGTCGATGTCTCCGGCGACATGACCAGCCATGACGAGGAGCGGCTCTACCAGCTGATCTCGAACCATGTGCACTACACCGGGTCGGTACGTGGTCGCGAGATTCTCGACGACTGGGCGACGTTCCGGCCGAAGTTCCGCAAGATCATGCCGGTCGAATACCGCCGCGCCCTGATCGAGATGGAACGCATGCGCATGGGCGTTGCGGCGGAATAGGCTTTGCAATGGCCGGGGAGCCCAGGCTTCCCGGCCCATCTTCATCGACAGTTTGACCTCCGGCGCAAGGTTGCCATGGCTGCCTCAAGGGGTTAACGGGTGCGGCGAAAACCGCACCATCTGGACAGCAGGAACTGGACTATGGGCAAGGTAACAGGCTTTCTCGAAATCGACCGGCAGGTGCACAAGTACCAGCCGGCCTCAGACCGCATCCGGCATTTCCGCGAGTTCACGCTGCCGATGTCTGACAAGGAGGTCGAGAAACAGGCCGCGCGCTGCATGGATTGCGGCATTCCGTTCTGTCACGGGCCGACCGGCTGCCCGATCCACAACCAGATTCCAGACTGGAACGACCTCGTCTACAATGGCGACTGGGACAACGCGATCCGCAACCTGCATTCGACCAACAATTTCCCGGAGTTCACCGGCCGCATCTGCCCCGCGCCCTGCGAGGAAGCCTGCACGCTGAACCTCGAGGACATTCCCGTCGCCATCAAGACGGTCGAGCAGGCGATCGCCGACAAGGCCTATGAAACCGGCCATATCAGGCCCTATCCGCCGGAGAAGAAGACCGGCAAGCGGGTCGCCGTCATCGGCTCCGGCCCGGCCGGCATGGCGGCTGCCCAGCAGCTTGGCCGCGCCGGTCACGACGTCCATGTCTACGAGCGCGAAAGCCGGCCCGGCGGGCTGATGCGCTACGGTATTCCCGACTTCAAGATCGAGAAGCACTATATCGACCGGCGCATCGAGCAGATGCAGGGCGAGGGCGTGACCTTCCATTGCGGCGTCAATGTCGGGGTCGACAAGCCGGTCGCCGAACTGCTCGCCGAACATGATGCCGTGCTCTATTGCGGCGGTTCCGAAACGCCGCGCGCGGCCGGTATTCCCGGCGACGATCTCGGCGGCGTGCATGACGCGATGCCCTATCTGGTGCAGCAGAACAGGCGGGTCGGCGGCGAACCGATCCAGTCGGTGGCGTGGCCGTCGCATCCCATCATCGCCGGCGGCCAGCATGTCGTCGTCGTCGGCGGCGGCGATACCGCGTCCGACTGCGTCGGCACCGCTTTCCGCCAAGGTGCGGTTCGCGTCACACAGCTCGACATCCGCCCGCAGCCGCCGGAGAAGGAAGACAAGCTTTCGGTCTGGCCATACTGGGCGACGAAGATGCGCACCTCGTCCTCGCAGGCCGAAGGCGCCGAGCGCGAATTCCAGGTGGCGACGCTCGAATTCATCGGCGAGGAAGGCCAGCTGACCGGCGTCAAGTGCTGCGAGGTCGACGACAAGCGCAAGCCGATCGCCGGTACCGAATTCGTCATTCGTGCCGATCTCGCTTTCATCGCCATCGGCTTTGCCGGGCCGGCCGCGGCCGGTGTGGCGAAGGAATTGGAGGGTGAGATGAAGATCGCCACCGACAGCCGCCGCTCCAGGAATGTCGAGGCCAATGACCGCGACTACAAGACCAGCGTCGACAGGCTCTATGCGGCCGGCGACGTGCGTCGTGGCCAGTCGCTGGTCGTCTGGGCGATCCGCGAGGGCCGCCAGGCGGCGCGCGCGATCGACGAGGCGTTGATGGGGTCGAGCGTTCTCCCGCGCTGAGCCCGGCCTCGGAGCCGCGCTGCGACACTAACGATTGATCGCGGTCGTGGTGTCGGTCGCGGCTGCGGCCTTCGGCGGCCAGGAGAAATCGTCGGCGCGGCCGGGCGATGCAATCGGTGCCTTGCCCTCGACCACAAGCTTTTCACCGGGCAGGTCCGGATTGGCCTTTGCCGGCGGTGCCGCGCCAAGCAGCTCCGAGCCGCCGTCGAGTGCCGGATCGCTGAGCAGCATCGGCGCAGTGCGGTCGATGACGATGGGGGGCGCGGCCGGCGCCGGCGTCTCGACAGGGGCGCCTGCCGGAGCGGACGGTGTAATCATGCTTCCCGGCGCGGTCAGGCCGAGGATCTTCAGCAGCGGTTTTTCGGTGTAGAAGGCGAGCTTGCGCTTGCCCGCCTTCGAGATATTGATGCCGTCATCGGCGCGCAGCCGCACCGGCTGGCCGTTGATGTTGGGGCCGCTGGTGACGAAGGCGCCGTTCTCGTCGACAAAGCCGTCCCAGATATCGACGAATTCGCCGCCATGGCTTTCTGCGGCCTGATGGTAGATGTCGTTGAAGGCAAGCATATCCGAGGTCATCTTCGGCACCCGGAACGCCGGCATGCCGACCCAAAGGAAGGGGACCTTGGCCGCGGCGATGGCTTTGCCCAGCGCGTCGGTCCTGCGTTCATATTCCTTGGTCCAGTTCTCGGAACGTGGCTGTTCGCGCACGTCGCCCACCTTCATCGACTGGCGGTCGTTGGAGCCCAGCATGACGATCACGGCGGCGGGTTTTTCGGTCTCGATCAGCGATTTGATCTGTTCGGGCCAGTTGTAGAAATCATCGCGCACGAAGCCGGACGAGCCATTGCTGCGAACGACGATCCTGACGCCGGCATTCTCTGCGAAAGCGGTGTCGAGGCCTTCGGCGAGGCCGGCCGCCATGAAGTCGCCGACCACCAGGACGGTGCGGGCGTCCGGCGCCTTGTCGACCACCGGGATTTCCGGTTCCGCGGGCGGGCGCGGGGCGCGGGGTTTTTTCGCCTTGGGCCTGGGCCTCGGCTTCTGGATATCCAGCGGCGGCTCAATGCGCTCGCTGCGGCGCGGAAACAAAAGGTCGCGCAACGACCAGCCGCGGTTTTGCTGCTCCTGCGCCATGGCCGGCGCATGAAAGGCGCCAGCAACGCCGACGGCAAGCACGACCACGGCCAGGACGAGCACCGGCATGCGACGAACAAGCCCTGCGATGCGCGCAGCCGAAGCCAATCGTTTCCTCCGTCCCTTGGCGCAGTCCTGCCGAAAAACCGCATCGGTTTCTCGGCAAATGCCGCGCCAACCAGATTGCTACAGTGTCCTTTGCGCGCCTGGAAGGCCGCGCGGCACCGCAGGCGGCTCTATTTCTGCCGGAGCCACTTCAGCACTTCCATGCTCGGATAGCCGTCCTGGGTCAAGCCGGCCTTGGCCTGGAAGGCCATGATGGCAGTCTTCGAGCCGTCGCCGATCTTGCCGTCGAACTTGCCGTCGTAAAGGCCATGCTGGGAAAGCCGCTTCTGCAGCTCCTGTCTTTCCTCGAAAGTAAGCTTGGTGAAAGGCCGCTTCCAGTCCTGCACCAGACCGCTCGAGCCGGCGATTTCGTCGGCAAGAAGGCCGACGGCCAGCGCATATTTGTCGGCGTTGTTGTAGGCCTTGATGACCGTGAAATTCTTGATCATCAGGAAGGCTGGCCCGCTGCGGCCGTCCGGCACCTTCAGCGTCGCCTTGTCGGAGCCGTTCTTGAACGGCTTGCCGTTGGCCCTGACGACGCCGAGCGCCTGCCACTGCGACAGTGTCTTGGAACCGCCGGGAAGTTTTCCGGCTGGCAAGGCGACCTCATAGCCCCAGGTCTTGCCGGCTTGCCAGCCATTCTTCTTCAACAAATTGGCTGATGTCGCCAGCGCATCGGGGATCGAATTCCAGATGTCTCGCTTGCCATTGCCGTCCATGTCCACGGCATAGTGCAGATAGCTGGTCGGGATGAACTGGGTGTGGCCCATGGCGCCGGCCCAGGATCCGCTCAGATGGCTTTCGTCGATGTCGCCGGTCTGCAGGATCTTCAGCGCGGCGATCAGCTGTGTGCGGGCGAATTTCGCCCGCTTCGGATCGGCGTAGGCCAAGGTCGCCAGCGAGCGCACGACGTTGCGCATGATGTCGTCGCGCTTGAGGATCTCGCCATAATTCGATTCCATCGACCAGATGGCCAGCAGGATGTAACGGTCGACGCCGAACCTGGCCTCGATCCGATCCAGCCACGGCTTCCATTTCCTGGCCATCTGCTGGCCGACGGCGACGGACTGATCATGGACGCGGTTGTCGAAATAGTCCCAGGCAGGGGCCGTGAATTCAGGCTGCGTGCGCGCCTTTTCCAGCACCACGGGATCGATATCCCTGATGTTCCTGAAGGCCTGGTCGTAGAGGGCGCCGGAAACGCCGCTCTGCACGGCGGTGGCGCGGAAGCCGGCGACCCATTGCCGGAAACCGGCATCGGCGAAAGCGGGGCCAGGCATCAGCAGAGCGAGCGATAGGCTGGCTGCCGCCATGACGCTGGTAAAAATTTTTGCGGCATTGCGAACGGACATCTTTTCCTCCTTCTCTGTCTCAGGAAAGACCATTCATCGCCGAACCAGGTTAGGAATTAGTTTACCATAGGTGCCACCGGGAACGAAAAGACGCTTCGAAGCTTTACCGGTGGACGTTCCCCTCAGTTTCCCAGTAATCCCCAATTCCGGCGTGAAAATGTCTTGAAACGGGGATTGCGGAGCTGGCCCTCAAACGGATAATTGAAAGCATGAAGAGAGTTCGCAAGGCAGTCTTCCCGGTCGCCGGTCTCGGCACACGGTTTCTTCCGGCCACCAAGGCTGTCCCCAAGGAAATGCTGACCGTCGTCGACCGGCCGGTGATCCAGTATGTGGTGGATGAGGCGCGCGAGGCCGGCATCGAGCATTTCATCTTCGTCACCGGTCGCAACAAGGCCGTCATCGAGGACCATTTCGACATCCAGTTCGAACTCTATGACACGCTGGCCCAGCGCGGCAAGGACGACCAGCTCGCCCGCCTGCAGCGGCTGCAGCCGGCGCCGGGGCAGACCAGTTTCACACGCCAGCAGGTGCCGATGGGACTTGGCCACGCCGTCTGGTGCGCCCGCGAGCTCGTCGGCGACGAACCCTTCGCGCTTTTGTTGCCTGACATGATCATGCAGTCGGAGAAGAGCTGCACGAAGGCAATGGTCGAGCTCTACGAGGAGACGGGCAACAACATCATCGCGGTGCAGGAATGCGATCCCGCCGAAACCCACAAATACGGCATCGTCGGCCGCGGCGAGGACACGCATCACGGCTTCCGTATCACCGAGATGGTGGAAAAGCCGAAGGCCGGCACCGCGCCGTCCAACCTCTACATCAACGGCCGCTACATCCTGCAGCCGGAGATCTTCAAGATCCTAGAAGGTCAGGAAAAAGGCGCCGGCAACGAGATCCAGCTCACCGACGCCATGCTGAAGCTGGAAAAGCAGCAGCCTTTCTACGGCTACCACTATCGAGGCCGCACGTTCGACTGCGGATCGCCGGAGGGTTTTGTCGAGGCCAATGTTGCCTTCGCGCTGTGGCGCAGCGACATGAACGAGAACATGGCGGGCGTCATCCGCACGCTTCTCGACGAGCTGAAGCCGTTAGAGCGCCGTGGCGCTGCGTTTTAAAACATCCTAGCGAGCGGCCGGATGTCGTTGGTGCGGCCGTTCAGCGCTGCACCTTGACGCCGAGGAAGATGCTGTTGGCGGTGTAGTCCCGGCCCGGCAGGTTGCTGGTCAGTTTCTCGGTCCTCACTCTTGTGGTCAGGCCGGCGTAGCGGTTCAGCCACCAGGTCAGGCCGGCCTCGGCGCTCAACACCCTGTCATGGCCGTCGATGCCGATGTAATCACGCCAGTCGAGACCCAGAGCCGCGTTGGCGGTGAGGTTGGCGCGAATCTGGCGTTCGCCGGTCAGGCGACCGGAATAGAGGATGTCGCCGCTCTCGCCCGATGTGGTCGTGGGCTCGACGGTGGTCCGCCCGGTCAGGCCGATTATGGTGCCGCGCTCGGGTGACCATTTGAGGTCGGCGTTGACGGTGGCACCCGATATCGCATCAAGGTTTTTGTCGTCGATCGCTTCCCTGAGCCAGCCGGCCGAGAATTCGCCCGACAGCTTCTCACCCATGTCGAGTGCAAGGCCGGCGCGGGCGCCGAGTCGCGTCGACGAGCGCTCGAAGCCTTCATTGTCGATGCGTTGATCATAGGTCCGGCGGCCGACCTCGATTTCGGTGAAGGGGGTCAGGGCAGGGGAGATCTCGTAGCCGGTGCGCAACGTCGCCGTGTAGAGCGTCGAGTCCTGATCCTTCTGCGATAGCGAGGTGCCGTCCGAGAGCTTGGCGTCGCCGTAGAAGTCGTGCGAGACCGCGCCGGTCAACGTGTACTGCATCTTGCCGAGATGCTTTTCGACGGCCAGGCTGCCATCGATGGTCTGCCGCAGCGGCTGCTTGCTGACGCCGGCAATGGCATCAGGCGATGATGCCGATTCCGGCACGGCCTCGTAGCCGAGCTTGGCGATGGCGCGCAATTCATTGTCGAGATCGACATTGAGCTGGCCTTCGATGCGGCCTTGCTCGTCGTGAACCGGGTAACCCGAGACGGTCTCACGAAAAAGGCCATAGCCGTCGATCGTAGCGGAGTTCTCGCGCCAGTCGGAGGCGGCGGAAAAGCGCAGCGCGGTCTCGGACAGCAGCGCCGACTTGCCTGCACTGCTCGAATCGCCGTTCGAGGTGGCGGTCAGGCCCTGTTCGATCGTCGGCCGGATGACGAAGGAGCCCCATTTGACGCCGGTGGCGGCAAACGGATCATCCTCCAGCTTCTTCTTCTGGCCTTCGATGGCGTCCGTACGCTCCGCTCCTGGGTCGAGCTTCTGCCTGTCGGCGCTGTCGATGGTGAGTGCGCGGCGGTTGGCCGTGTCCGCATCGGTCTCTGCAGCATCGGTGGCGTCCGGCGTGGAGGCGGTCGTGGAAGCGGTGATGTCGGAGGTGTCGGCCGTCGATTTCTTCTTCTTTTTCGACTTGTCGGCAGCCCTGTCCTTGGCCTGGTCAGCCGCATTCTGCCTGGCGCTCGATGAGCGGCGGCGAGGCTTGGGCGGCGCCGCCGTGTCGGCGGACGTGTCGTCAGTGGCTGCCGGCGGGTCAAAGAGGCTGCCGGTCGCGGTGGCGTCGCCAGTGTCGGCGTCGTCAGGCACGGCACCGGCGCTGGCCGGCAGATAGGTGCGGGCCGGCGCATTGTCCTGCGCGGCGTTGGCCGGCTGTTGACCCTGCGCTGCCAAGGCCAGCTGTCTCGCCTTGCGCTGCTGGTCGGACAGGATCGCCGATTCCGAAACTTCGCCGCGCAGTTCGGTTTCCTGGGCATGGAGCGCCGTTGGGCGCAGCAAGGCAAACATGCTGGTTGCCAGCAGCAAGGCGCAGACCGCCTTGCCCCCACGTCGCGTCGAATTTTCTGGCTGGACCCCGGACATCGCCACCACTGCTTGCGCGGCGCACGCGCGCCATACTTACCGAACCGTAAATGGGGATGGTTAACGGAGGGTTGAGGCAGCGGCCCGTCAGCTGCCTGAAGCGCTGATTTCCAAAGGGATTCATACTGCGTGCGTTTTCTCGCCTGCCGTCGTCTGAACCACCGCACACGTTCGGGCGATATGCCTGGGCCATTTCCGTTGGACAGCGCGCCGGCAAAGCGCTAATCGCATCAGCCATGCATGCGGGATCCCTGGATAAGAAGCCTTTGGACAGGCAAGCCTCGATCGCTTCGGCGCTGAGGACGGTGGCGACAGAACAGGCTGGTGTCGCAGCCCTCGCCGAGGCGCTGGAGAATGGGCTGGCCGCGCCTTTCGCCCAGGCGGTCGAGATGATCTCGGGGATTGAAGGCCGGCTCATCGTCACCGGCGTCGGCAAAAGCGGCCATATCGGTTCGAAGATCGCGGCGACGCTGGCCTCGACCGGCACGCCGGCTTTCTTTGTCCATCCCGCCGAAGCCAACCACGGCGATCTCGGCATGATCGCCAGGGACGACGCCATCATCGCCATGTCGTGGTCGGGCGAAAGCAAGGAACTCATGGGCATCGTCGCCTATTCCAGGCGCTTTTCCATTCCGCTGATCGCCATCACCGCCGGAGAGACATCGGCGCTGGCGCGGGCGGCGGACGTGGTGCTGCTTTTGCCGCGCGCTCCGGAGGCCTGTCCGCACGGCCTGGCGCCAACGACATCGACGCTGCTGCAACTGGTGATGGGCGACGCGCTGGCGATCGCGCTGCTCGAAGCACGCGGCTTCACGCCGGACCATTTCCGCACCTTTCACCCGGGCGGCCAGCTCGGCGCCAACCTGACGCAGATCCGCGAGATCATGCATGTCGGCGACAGGCTGCCGCTGGTGGTTGCGGGCACCGGCATGCAGGACGCGATCCTGGAACTGTCGCGCAAAGGGTTTGGCTGCGTCGCGATCACCGATGTCGACGGTGCGCTGGTCGGCATCATCACCGATGGCGACATCCGCCGTCACATCGGCAGCAATCTGCTGGCGATGACGGTGGATCAGGTGATGACAAGAGGTCCGAAGACCGCGACGCCGGACACGCTGGTGGCAACGGCGCTGCAGACGATCAACAATTCAGCCATCACCAGCCTGATGGTGGTGGAGGGCCGGAAACCAGTCGGCCTCATCCACCTGCATGATCTGCTGCGTATCGGCGCCGCCTGAACGTTCAGACCGCCTCGACGGTCAGTTCCAGATCCGTATCGGCCGCACCCGTCACGCGCACTTGCGTGCCGGCCGGCAGGTCAGGGCCGGAGACACGCCACAGTGTGTCGCCCAGCTTGATGCGGCCGCGCCCGTCACGGATCGGTTCGGCAAGTGTCGCCATCCTGCCGACCATTTGCGCGCCGCGCCGGTTGAGCAGCGGCTGATCGGTCGGGTCGTTGCGGCTGCCGACCAGCTTCTTGCCGACATAGGCCGAGACCAGCGACAGCGCCAGGAAGGCGAGGACCTGGACCTGCCATGTCCAGAAGCCGGTGTCCCAGATCAGCAGCGACACAGCGCCGATGATCAGCGCGGCGATGCCGATCCACAGCATGAAGATACCCGGCGCGATGATTTCCATCACCAGCAGGACGAAACCGAGAACCATCCAGTTCCACGGGCCGAGTTCGGAAACGATGCGGTCGATCATTGGTTTCGACCTCAGTTGTCGGTTGGGCGAACGACCGGCGGGCGCGCGGCCTGCCTCTGCGAGCCGGTCGTGCCTTCGCTGCGGAAGACTTCCTTGGCGATCTCGCCAATGCCGCCGAGCGAACCGATCAGCGACGATGCCTCGAAGGGCATCAGCACGATCTTGCTGTTGGTCGCGGTGCCGATCTTGCCCAACGCTTCGGTGTATTTCTGGGCTACGAAGTAGTTCAGCGCCTGCACATCGCCTTTGGAGATCGCTTCCGACACCACCTGGGTGGCGCGGGCCTCCGCCTCGGCCGAACGTTCGCGCGCCTCGGCATCGCGGAAGGCGGCTTCCTTGCGGCCTTCGGCCTCGAGGATCTGCGACTGCTTGAGGCCTTCGGCGGCAAGGATCTGGGCGCGCTTGTTGCGTTCCGCGGTCATCTGCCGGCCCATCGATTCGATGAGGTTGGCCGGCGGGTTGATGTCCTTGATTTCGACGCGGGTGATCTTGATGCCCCACGGGTGGGCCGCTTCATCGACGACGCGCAGCAGGCGCTCGTTGATGGCGTCGCGGTTCGACAGGAGTTCATCGAGATCCATCGAACCCATGACGGTACGGATGTTGGTCATCGTCAAATTGAGGATGGCATTCTGCAGGCCGGAAACCTGGTAAGCGGCCTGCGCGGCGTTGAGGATCTGGAAAAAGGCGATGCCGTCGACACCGACAATGGCGTTGTCGCGAGTGATGATTTCCTGGCTTGGAACGTCGAGCACCTGCTCCATCATGTTCATCTTGGCGCCGATGCGGTCGATGAACGGGTAAATGAAATTGAGACCCGGGCTCAGTGTCTTAGTGTAACGGCCAAAGCGCTCCACCGTATAGTTGTAGCCTTGCGGGATTGTCCTGATGCCTTTGATCAGCAGCACCAATACCAGAAGGGCAAGTGCACCAACCGCAATATCGAAACCACTGAAATCCATTTGGCTCTCCCTCAGACGAAGGCCGCACAAGCCATTCTCGCGCGGCCGACTTCACCAAAGACTTAAGTGTGTTTCAGATGCGTTACAATCAGGTGATGACGGATTGTTTGCGGGTGCGATCAGCGGTTGAAGGCAAACAATCTTGCATCCGTGTCCTCCAGCCCGTTGATCGAAGCCGGGACAATCTCGGAAGCGATCTGCGAGAAGGTGATGCCGTTGCCGCCGTAGCCCATCACCGCATGGATGCGCGGGTGGCGGGGAATGGCACCGATATAGGGCAGGCCGGTGGTTGTGGTGCCGAACGAACCGGTCCAGGCAAAATCGGGCCTGGTGTCGAGATGCGGAAATACCAGGCCGAGCTTCTCGGCGATGCGTGTGCTCTTGTCGGCGATCAGCTCGTCGCGCCGCGCTTCGTCGACAAAATCCTCGTCCTCGCCGCCGCAAATGACCCGGCCGTCGATCGTCGTGCGCATATACAGATACGGCTCCGACGCTTCCCAGATGAACGCTGCGTCCGGCCAGAGCTTTCGCGGTTGCGGGCATGTTGCGATCGCCCATGTCGAGATGATCCGGTGGGCCGCGGCCGGCACGATCTCCACAAGTTCGTAGCCGGTAGCCAGAACAACATGTCGCGCGGTTATGGTCGGGCCATCCCTGGTCGCGACGACAACAGCTTCGGCGCTATCCTCGATCACTGTCGCTTCGACGGGGGCGTAGAAGCGAGCCTTGCGCTGAAGGGATTTCAGCAGCAGCCCAGCCGTCAGCTTACGCGGGTCGAGCGCGATGTTGCCGTGGCTGAGAATGGCGCCTTCGCGGTCGATGCCGAATGTCTCCGCCAGCGGCGCCGGCGTCAGATAGGTCGCGGCGATGCCGGCTAGCCGCCGTGCCTTGGCCTCGTCGCGCAGTTCCGACGGACCAAGTATCGTGCCAGACAGATAGAGCGACGGCGCCCGGCTCAGGCCACAGTTGATGCCGAGTTCGGCGATGCGTCCGGCGAGATTGGAGACGGCGAGCCGCGAGCGCCGCCAGGCCTGCTGCGCCGAGGCTCTGCCGACCATCTTCGAGAGCGTGGAGAGAGGCTGGTCTATTTCGAATGCCACCAGTGCGGTGGTTGCGGCCGTCGAGCCCTTCAGCGGACCGCGCCGGTCGATACAGATCACCCGATGGCCATCGGCCGTCAGCGCCTCGGCCATCATGGCGCCGCTGATGCCCATGCCGACGACCAGCACATCTGCCTTGACGTCCCGGATCAGGCCGTCCGTCGGCACCGCAGGCGCGCTATAGGCTGACCAGACGGGCTGGCCAGTTCTGAGGTCGAGTTTGCGGGACATCGCATTCTCCGGCGGCGCGCCTTAACGCCCCGGAGCTTGTGTTGTTCCGGAGTTAGAGCGGCGAGCCGCTCTAACTCCGGTTGACGAAATTCCCAAGGGAAAGCGCTATCGCTTTTCCCGGGAAAACCGTTTCACACTTTTCCTGGAATTTCTCCTAGACCCAGCCAGACAGTTCGCGCCGCACCATCGCCTCGATCACCGCCATCCCCTCCGCGCTGTCGTTGAGGCAAGGGATATGGGCGAAATTCTTGCCGCCGGCATGGTGGAAGGTTTCGGCCGCCTCGCGGCCGATCTCATCCAGCGTCTCGATGCAGTCGACGGAAAAGCCGGGATTGACGACGGCGATCGACTTGACGCCGTCCTGTGCGAGTTTCTCCACCGTCTTGTCGGTATAGGGTTGCAGCCATTCCTGCGCGCCGAAGCGCGACTGGAAGGTGATGATCAGTTTCTTGTCATCCCAGCCGAGCCGTTCGCGCAACAGCCGCGTCGTCTTCTGGCAGTGGCAATGATAGGGATCGCCCTTCTCGAAATAGGGTTTTGGAATGCCGTGATAGGAGGTGATGACCACCTCCGGCTCGAAATCCAGCGTCGCCAGATGCCGTTCGATCGAACGCGCCAGCGCCTCGATATAGACCGGCTCGTCATAGTAGGGCGGCACGCTGCGGACGGCCGGCGCGCGGCGCATCTTCATCAGCGCGCGAAACAGCTGGTCGTTGGCTGTTGCCGTGGTCGTCGCCGAATATTGCGGATAGAGCGGAAACGAAAGAATGCGATCGCAGCCCTGGTCGGCCAGACGCTGGGCAATGCTTGCAGTCGAAGGATTGCCGTAGCGCATCGCCCAGTCGACGACGACATCAGGCAGGTCGCGCAGCGCTTCGGCCAGCTTTTCGGCCTGGGCACGGGTGTAGGTGCGCAGCGGCGACTCGTTCTTTTCCCGGTTCCAGATCCGGGCGTAATTGGCGCCGGACTTCTTGGGGCGCGTGGTGAGCACAAGTCCATAGAGGATCGGATACCAGATCGCCCTGTTGAGCTCGATGACGCGCGGATCGGACAGGAATTCACGCAGATACCGCCACATCGGCTTGAAATCGGTGCCATCGGGCGTGCCCAGATTGACCAGCATGACGCCGATCTTGCCCGCCTTGACCGGCGGATGCCCAGCGGGCAACGGGCCGAGCGCTTTTGCGACCTTGGGATCGGCAGGGGTGGGAAGCGTCATAAGGGTTCTCCGGGAGACGCGAACCTAACCATCTTGCGCGCGCATTCAATGCAGCGTCTGGCCGCACCTTAAAGCGGATTGTCCGAATGGATTCAGACGGCCCGCTTTAAGTCTTTGTTTTTATGCATGTCGTTCTCCCAAAACCGAGGTCACTTTTGAGCGACATGCATTAGCCCGAAAACAGGACGCCCGTCCGGTTTTCGGACGGGCGGTGTCATTCAGGCATATAAGCGAGCTATTTCGGCGGGATGGTCAGGGTTGCGCCGACAGGAAGCCGGCGGGGTTCGTAGCCCTTGTTGGCGCCCGAAATGACCTTCCACCTGGCGCCGTCGCCATAGGCTTTCTTGGCCAGATCCCAATAGGTGTCGCCGGCAACGATGACATGGCTGGCTTCCGCTGGCGCGGCCTCAGCAGGCTTTGCCGGCTCGGCCGGTGCCGGCGCGGCTGGTTGCGCTGGCGGGGGAGGTGCTCCTTCCGTCGATATGGCCGGTGGTGTGTTGGCGATATCGCCCGAGTTGGCCGGCAATTCAGGCATTGCCGGTGCCGCTTCGGCAGGCTTGGCGGCTTCAGCCGGTGCGGGCGCCGGGGTGGCCGGGGCTGCTTCGGCTGGCTTGGCCGGATCGCTTGCCGGGGCCGCAGGCGCCGCGGCGACGGTCGCGGCTATTTCGGTGATGCGGCCGTCGAGCTTCGGCGTGTAGGGCCGGTGGGCGCCGAGATAGTCGGCAACCACCTGTTCGAGGCCGGGGCCGTAGTCGTAGGCATTCCTGGCCTTGTCGGCAAAGACCTTGTAGCCGTCGCCGCCCTGGCGAACATAGTTGTTGGTGGCGACCAGATAGTCCTTCTCCGGCTTGATCGGCGTCCAGGCACCGCCTTCCATGACCTCCACCGATTTGACCCGGCCGGCATTGGGCGCAACGGATTTGTCGAAGGAATATTTCAGGCCGGCGACCTGGGGGAAGCGCCCGGCGCCGTCCTCGACCTGACTGAGACCGCCCTCGAGGCCGGCCACCAGATCCTTGCCCGAAATCTGGAAGGTCGCCAGCGTGTTCTGGAAGGGCAGCACGGTCAGCACCTCGCCCATGGTGACGGTGCCCTTGTCGATCGAGGCGCGCAGGCCGCCGCCATTGGAGATGACGATCTCGACGCCCTGTCCCTTGACGCGGTCGAGGATGGCGTCGGAGACGAGATTGCCCATCGCGCATTCGCGGGTGCGGCAGCTCTCGCGACTGCCGTCGATGACGTCGGTGGTTTCGGCCACTTCCTTGTTCTTCAACGCCTCGATCGGCGCCCCAAGCTCCTTGATGCGGGCGAGCACGGCCGGGTCGGGGGTGATCGACTTGTCGAGATAGATCGGGTCGCCGCTGGCCGATTTGACGACGCCATTGTCGTCGAACACCACCTTGAACTCGCCGAGATATTTCGAATAGGAGGCCGCCTGCACCACCGGCACCTTGTAGCCGTCCGGATTGTCGACCATCGTCGGGTAGGGGCCTTCCGCCTTCGGGTCGGTGTTCGACAGCAGGGAATGGCTATGGCCGCCGACGACGACATCGATGCCCGGGATCTTGGCGATGACGTCACGTTCGCGCCTGTAGCCGATATGGGTCACGGCGATGATCTTGTTGACGCCTTCGCCCTTGAGCTTCTCGACTTCGGCAGTGATCGACTTGACGTCGTCCTCGATGGCGACGTTGGGACCCGGCGAAGCGAGGTCCGGCGTGTCGTTGGTGATCGCGCCGATGATGCCGATCTTCTGGCCGCCGACCTCGACGACAACAGATGGCTTGACGCGGTCGCCGAGCTTGGATTGCGCGTTGGCCTTCACATTGGCGCCGAGCACGGGGAACTTGATCATGTCGAGGAACGGCGCCAAGGCGGCCTCGCCGTCGTCGAATTCATGGTTGCCGAGGGCCATGGCATCGAACTTCATGTCGTTGAGGAATTCGCCTTCGACCTTGCCCTTATAGGTCGTGTAGAACAGCGAGCCCTGGAAATTGTCGCCGGCGCTGAGCAGCAGCACGTTCTGGCCTTCCAGCTTCTTGCGTTCCTGGGCAATCGCGGTGATCAGCCGGCCCGCGCCGCCGATGCACTCGCCCTTGGTCTCCTCGTCCGCCGAGCAGGTCGATTCATATTTGTTGTTGCCTTCGATGCGGCTGTGCCAGTCGTTGATATGCAGGATGTTCAGCGTGTAGTCGGCAAAGGACGCGCCGGCCGACAGACCGAGGGCTGAGGCTGACAGGGCTGCAATGGCGGCAAGCTTCTTCATCTTCGTCTCCCGGAAAGCTGATCAGAGGCCATTAGCGCTCTTGCTTGACTGGAACATAACAGCCGGCGCTTTGGCCATGTTCCCATCGCGTTCCGGATGACGCAAGCGGAATCCGGGACCCTTTGCCGGCACAAAAAAGGACGGCGGCCAACCAGCCGCCGTCCTTGGAAAACGAATGGTCGTGGGTTCAGACGCGCCTTGTCAGCACGAAATTCTGACCGCTGGAGCTCGTGCAGTTGAGCTGGCTTGTCGACACCATCAGGCAGTTGAAGCTGACCGCGGTCTGGCGGATCAGCGAGGTGCCGTTGATCTGCACCGATGTGGCGCCGGTCATCGTGTAGCTGCCGTCGGCAAGCTTCTGGCCGGTGTCGGTGGCTACCGTCGTGAAGGTGCCGCCGGTGAAGGTCGACAGGCCGGTGCCCTTGGCGTCTATCCACGAGCCCTCGACGCCTTTCGGCGCCGCTGCCATCGGCGGTTGATCGGGGCCGC
>NZ_RZRO01000061.1:0-42352 GCF_003997975.1 Mesorhizobium sp. M7A.F.Ca.US.005.03.1.1 | reverse complement strand
GAGTAGGGGAGTATCGGGCCACTATCCACATTCACATTTCCATCCCCATTCGCTATTCACTGCCCACTGTCCCGTACTCCCGTACTCCCCTATTCCCCTACTCCCCTAGGACGGCCATGATGCAACTCAGTCTCGACCAGGCAAAAGGACTGTGCCGGATGGCGGCACTTGGCGCCGGCGCCAATGAGGAAGCGGCGCAATCGCTCACTGCTTCGATCATATCAGCCGAGGCCGAAGGGCTTTCCTCGGTCGGTCTGTCGCATTTCATCGACTATCTCGAGGCGCTGGAAGCCGGACGCATCGACGGCAATGCCGACCCGGTGATCACCCGGCCGGCGCTGGCAGTCTATCTCTCCGATGCACGCGGCGGGCTGGCGCATACCGGCTTCGACCGCACCATCGACGACCTCGCCAAGGCGGCAAAGCTGTTCGGTGTCGCCATCTTCTCGCAGAAGAACGCCTATACATGCGGCGCGCTCGGCTATTTCACCGGAAGGCTGGCAGCACAAGGACTGGTGTCGTTCGCAGCCACCAACGGCCCGGCCGTGCTTGCCGGCTCGGGCTCGGTCAAGCCGGTCTACTGCACCAACCCGATGTCGTTTGCCGCGCCTGCCGCCGACGGGGCGCCGCTGGTCATCGACCAGTCGTCGAGCGCCACCGCTTTCGTCAACATCCGCAAAGCGGCCGAGGACGGCAAGACAATCCCGGAAGGCTGGGCGCTGGACGCCAGCGGCAACCCGACCACCGATCCCGCCGCCGCCATGAAGGGCGCAATGCTCGCCTTCGGCGGTCAGCGCGGCGCCAACATCGCGCTGATGGTCGAGGTGCTGGCGGCGGGCCTGTCGGGCGCCAACTGGTCGCTCGACGCGCCATGGTTCAGCGGCGGGCCGGACAGCCCCGGCACGGGACTGTTCGTGCTTGCTATCGAACCCAAGCTGCTCGATCCAGATTTCGAGCAACGAATGAAGGACCAGCTTGACCGGCTGCGGCGGCGCTTCGGCGTGCATGTGCCCGGTCGTGCCCGCGCAGAGGCCGCCGAGAAGGCGCAAGCGCGCGGCATCACCGCATCGAAGGCCGTGGTGCAGCGCATTTCCGAATTCGCTGCACGCTATTCTTCCTGAATATCTATTAAATATCAATTAGTTATCTGGAATTCGCCCGCCGCAGGCGCGGCGCAGTGCGATTTTCTTTGCGCGCCGCTGAACCTTTTCGCGCCTTGCTGCGACCCAGCTTTGTCCAGGGCAAGGCGAGCTTGCCCGATCCACACCGAGGGAAGCAGCAAACCGAAATCGAAAGCCTGCATCACGCGAAGGCCGGTCCTTCGCGCCTCGGAAAACTCAACCCAAATCAAAGGAAATTGCCATGACCAACACCAAGATCACCATGCTGACCGCCGTCCTTCTGCTCGGCTCGTTCATGGGCGCCACACAGGCAGCCACCCTGAAGGCCGCACCGGTCAAGCCGTCCAGCCCGGGTGTCATCGCTGCCCCGAGCGGCGGGGCCACCGAAGACCACTACTGCAAGAACGGCCATGCAAAATTCGCCAATTGCAGCGCTGATTTCGTCGCCGCCTGCAAGAAGGTTGGTGGCACCATGTCGGATGTTCAGGGCTGGGGTGGGCGTACTTGCTTCACGCCCTCCTGATACCGTCTCAGGTCAGGCCGCGCCGTCGGCCCCTGGCTTCGCATGGATGTCACCCGGAAAACCCCGCTTCGGCGGGGTTTTCTGCGTTTTGATCGCACGATGGTAAAACATTCTCGTTTTGGTCAACTTTTGTTTATTTGACTTCGACCAACCTGATCGGCCGTTTGCGCTGATTGAGCAAAACAGAGGAGCTACAATGTCGGCAAGCACGGACAATCCCCGCAACGCCCTTGTCATCCCGGTCCTTGGCAGGTTTTACGCGGCCCTGCACGATGGTGCCGAAACCGTTCTTCGCGTCGTCGCCGGCGGGTTTCTCGCCATCCACGGTTCGCAGAAGATCACCAATCCTTTCGGCGCTGCCGAGATGGTCGAGGGTCTCGGCTTCTATCCGGGCGCGTTGTGGTCGTTGCTTCTGGCCTGCACTGAATTCTTTGGCGGCATCTTCATCGCCATCGGGTTTTTGACGCGGCCGGCCGCCTTTGCCGGCCTGTTCGTGCTATTGGTCACGGTCTGGTTCCACTGGGTCACCATGGGCCAAGGCTATTCGGGTGCGGAAAAGTCGCTGCTGTGGGCAGCGATCCTGCTCTTCTTCGTCATTCGCGGCGGCAACCGCCATTCGGTCGACGCCCGTATCGGCAAAGCGTTCTGACAGGCTGATAGCGACGACGCGTCGCCCTTTGCCTTTGGCACGAAACGGATTATGAAACGGCTTCAGCCAAGCCTGCGAGCGCCGGAGCCAGCCATGACCGAAATCCTGCAGACCCCAAAGCTCGTCGTCGTCTTTGGCGGGTCAGGCTTTGTCGGCCGCCATGTCGTGCGCGCGTTGGCCAAGCGCGGTTATCGCATCAGGGTCGCCTGCCGGCGGCCCGATCTCGCCGGCCATTTGCAGCCGCTCGGCAATGTCGGCCAGATCCAGCCGGTCCAGGCCAATGTGCGCGTGCGCTGGTCGGTAGACCGCGCCGTGCAAGGCGCCGACCATGTCGTCAATCTGGTCGCCATCCTGCATGAGAGCGGCCGGCAGAAATTCTCCGCCGTGCACGAGTTCGGCGCCCGCGCAGTGGCCGAGGCCGCGCGCTCGGTCGGCGCCGGCCTGACCCACATTTCTGCGCTTGGCGCCGATCTGGACTCCGAATCAGACTACGCGCGCACCAAGGCGCTTGGCGAAAAGGCTGTGCTGGAGACGATCAAGGACGCCGTGATCTTCCGGCCGTCGATCAATTTCGGACCCGAAGACGGCTTCTTCAACCGCTTCGCCAACATGGCGCGCTATTCGCCGGTGCTGCCGCTGATCGGCGGCGGCCAGACCAAGTTTCAGCCGGTCTATGTCGGCGACGTGGCCGAAGCGGTGGCGCGCTCGGTCGACGGCAAGGTGGATGGCGGCCAGATCTATGAACTCGGCGGACCGAAGGTGCTCACCTTCAAGCAGTGTATGGAAGAGCTGCTCGACGTGATCGAGCGCAAGCGGCTGCTGGTGCCGGTTCCGTGGTGGGTGGCCAACATCCAGGCCTCGATCCTCGGTCTCCTGCCCAACCCGCTGCTGACCAAGGACCAGGTGATGCAGCTGCGCGAGCACAACATCGTTTCGGACGCCGCCAACCAGACCAACAGGACGCTTGCGGGGCTAGGCATCCAGCCGCAGTCGATCGCGACGATCCTGCCCAGCTATCTCTGGCGCTACCGCGCCGCCGGCCAGTTCCAGCAACGCAAGCCCGCGGCCTAATTCGGCGCAACTGCCTGAAGGTGTCATGTCTAACGCGGCGTGACCTGCATCGGTAGACCGCCTTGCGGCTGCGTGGTCAGTTTCTGTACCGGCCAGGGTTTCGTTTCGGCGGTGGTGTCGAAGCGGAAGCGCGACAGCATGATCGCCAGCGCGATGATCGCCTCCTGCATGGCGAAGCTGGCGCCGATGCAGACGCGTGGGCCGGCGCCAAACGGCAGATACTGGAAGCGGTCGATCTTTTCGCGATTTCCCGGGTGGAAGCGCTCCGGCAGGAAGGCATCCGGCCGGTCCCACAGTTTCCTGTGGCGATGCACGACCCAAGGCATCACCAGCACCGCGGCGTGCTTGGGGATATGAAGATCCTTCCACATTTCCGGTTCGATCGGCTCGCGGTTGATCGACGGCGCCGGCGGATAGAGCCTGAGCGCTTCGTCGAAAGCCGCGCGCGTGAACGGCATGGCATCGAGCCATTTCGTCGGATCGGGCTCGCGCGCCAGCACCTGGTCGATCTCCTGCTCGACCCGGTTGCGCTCCCACGGTGATTCAGCCAGGCAATAGAGCGTCCAGCCGAGCGCACGCGCCGTCGTCTCATGGCCGGCGCCGATGAAGGTGATGATATTGTCCTCGACCTCGGCCCGCGTCAGTCCGTCGGGTCCCTCGGCCTTGAGCAGCAGTGTCAGGAAATCCTGCGGCACGGCATCGGGATCGCGCTTGAATTTCGCTTCGCGCATCTTGACCGTGTCGGTGACGATCTTGCGGAAATAGGCCATGGTCTTGCGGCCACGGATGCGGGTCAGCCTCGGCAGCCAGTCGGGCGCACGCAACAGGTCGAGCGGATCGACGCGACCCATGGTCTCGAACAGGCGGTCGATCTCGTTGGCGAAACTGCCGGGCTCGCCTGATATCTCGCCGGAAAACAGCGTCTCGGCCAGAATGTCATAAGTGAGCAGCGTCATGTCATGGGCGATGTCAGACGTGCCGCCGTCTTCGTAACGGGTGACGAAGTCCTGCGTGCGCCTCAGCATCGGCTGGGCGAAGCCGAAGATGTGGCGCGGCGTGAACACCGGCGCCATCGCCTTGCGCGACCGCTTCCAGACCTCGCCCTCGGCGGTGAGCAGGCCGTCGCGCAGGATCGGCCGCAGGATCTTCTGGCGCACCGTCGCCATCTTGTAGTTCCTGGCGTTGTCGACCAGCACATGCCGGATCAGGGCGGGATCATTGGCGACGATCAGATGTCCGCCAACGCCGTTCGCCGAGATCCACGGCTCGTTGTAGGTATGCTCACCCCACAATTCGAGCGGGTTGCGGTAGACGATGCGGATCATCTCCAACGTCGAGGGCGGCGTCGTGCGCGGCTTCGGCGCCGGGGGAATGAAGGGGGCGGGCTGGATGTCCATGCTGTGCTCCGCTGATGACCCAATGTAGTGGGCCGCAAAGCAGGCGTCCATGTGACCGAACGGCAAGGCCCTACTCTCCGGAATGTGACCGGTTACCGCGAGGTGCCTTCTTGTTGCCCCGAGCGGCATGCCCTAGGTGGCAGTCACCAATGGATACCGCCACCGCAGGAGCCCAGCTTGAAGCACCAGTTGAACATCATCATCGGCAGCACGCGGCCAGGTCGCGCCGGACCGATTTTTGCCGAGTGGCTGGAGAGGTTCGCGCGCGAGCACGGGAAATTCGAGCCTGTACTGACCGACATCGATGCGTTCAAGCTTCCGGTGCTGGACGAACCGCACCATCCAAGGCTTGGCAACTACCAGAACGATCATACCAAAGCCTGGTCCAAGGCGATCGATGCCGCCGATGCCTTCGTCTTCGTGGCGCCGGAATACAATTATTTCGTGGCGCCGGCGATCGTCAACGCGATCGACTATCTCTCGCGCGAATGGAAGTACAAGGCAGCCGCCATTTTCAGCTATGGCGGCGTCTCCGGCGGCCTGCGCGCGGCGCAAGCGCTGAAGCCGCTGCTGACCTCGGTAGGTGTCATGCCGATCCCGGAAGGCGTCGCGCTGCCGATGTACCAGAAACTGCTCGACGAAAATGGCGCTTTCAACGCCAGCGAACAGGTGCAGGGCGGAGCCAAAACCATGCTCGACGAGCTGCTGCGCTGGAGCGAGGCTTTGAAGCCGATGCGGGCAGGCTGAAAACGCTGGTCTTCCGCAAAAACCCCCGGTTTGCTGCCATAGAGAGGTGGTCGTGCACAGGAACGAGCTGGGGGGCAGTTCGATTTGCGCTTGCTGTTTGCCTTGCTGCCTATGCTCACCACCGCCACCGCAGTGGTGGCGCCTGGCCCTGGTCATCGCCAACGACGACCACCGCCTGATCCGGCCGCCCGCCCGACATGACGCCGGGGCGCGACCGCAGCAGGCGGCTGGCGCCGAGATACAAGTTCATGATCAAGGTTTCTCAAGGACCGCTGGCCGAAGTGAAATGGGGGCCGGCGGAGGCCCGCCATTGGCAGCCGGCCATTCCCAGTGAAATGCCTGCAAACCTTGGAAAAACCGCCTTTTGCGCCTATATCTAGTCGATATCAGAGGCGCGATTCGGCGCGGATTTTTCGCGCTGTGCAGGCGGCATCCAGACAACAGGTTTTCATGAGCGATCAGATCGACAACAACAACGGCGCTGAAGCCGAATACGGCGCCGATTCCATCAAGGTTTTGAAGGGGTTGGACGCTGTCCGCAAACGCCCCGGAATGTATATCGGTGATACAGACGACGGCTCGGGCCTGCATCACATGGTCTATGAAGTGGTCGACAACGCCATCGACGAGGCGCTGGCCGGTCACGCCGACCTCGTCACCGTGACGCTCAACCCCGATGGTTCGGTCACTGTGATCGACAATGGCCGCGGAATTCCGACCGATATCCACACCGGAGAAGGCATTTCGGCGGCCGAAGTGATCATGACGCAGCTGCATGCCGGCGGCAAGTTCGACCAGAATTCCTACAAGGTCTCGGGCGGCCTGCATGGCGTCGGCGTCTCGGTGGTCAACGCGCTGTCGGCGTGGCTAAAGCTGAAGATCCGCCGCAACGGCCAGATCTTCGAGATGAGTTTCACGCATGGCAATGCCGACGCACCTCTGAAGGCGACCGGCACCTATGAGCAGGACAAGCAGCCGGGCACCTATGAGGGCCGCAGCGGCAGCCAGATCACCTTCTTCCCGTCGGCCGAGACCTTCACCATGGTCGAGTTCGACTTCGGCACGCTGGAACACCGGCTGCGCGAGCTTGCCTTCCTCAATTCCGGCGTGCGCATCATTTTGACCGATGCCCGTCACGCCGATGTCGTGCGCCATGAACTGCACTACGATGGAGGCCTCGAAGAATTCGTCAAATATCTCGATCGCGTCAAGAAACCGCTGATCGACAAGCCGATCGCCATCCGGGCGGAGCGCGACGGGATCACCGTCGAAGTGGCGATGTGGTGGAACGACAGCTACCACGAGAACGTGCTGGCCTTCACCAACAACATCCCGCAGCGCGATGGCGGCACGCATCTGGCCGGCTTCCGCGGCGCGCTGACGCGTCAGATCACCGGCTATGGCGAATCCTCTGGGCTGACCAAGAAGGAAAAGGTCTCGCTGATCGGCGACGATTGCCGCGAAGGTCTGACGGCGGTGCTGTCGGTCAAGGTTCCCGACCCGAAATTCTCCTCGCAGACCAAGGACAAGCTGGTCTCGTCGGAAGTCCGTCCTGTCGTCGAAGGCCTGGTCAACGAAGCGCTCGGCACCTGGCTGGAAGAACACCCGAGCGAAGGCAAGGTGGTCGTCGACAAGGTGATCCAGGCGGCGGCGGCGCGCGAAGCGGCGCGCAAGGCGCGCGATATCACCCGCAAGAGTTCGCTCGGCGTCACCTCCCTGCCCGGCAAACTGGCCGACTGCCAGGAACGCGACCCGGCGAAATCCGAAATCTTCATCGTCGAGGGTGATTCCGCCGGCGGCTCCGCCAAGGGTGGGCGTTCGCGCCAGAACCAGGCGATCCTGCCGTTGCGCGGCAAGATCCTCAATGTCGAGCGGGCGCGCTTCGACCGCATGCTCGGCTCCGACATGATCGGCACGTTGATCACGGCGCTCGGCACCTCGATCGGCAAGGACGAGTTCAACGCCGACAAGCTGCGCTACCACAAGATCATCCTGATGACCGACGCCGACGTCGACGGCGCCCATATCAGAACCTTGCTTCTCACCTTCTTCTTCCGGCAGATGCCTGAGCTGATCGAGCGCGGCCATCTCTACATCGCCCAGCCGCCGCTCTATAAGGTGACGCGCGGCAAGAGCTCGCAATACATCAAGGACGAGAGCGCGTTCGAGGAGTTCCTGATCGGCTCGGGACTGGAGGAAGCATCGCTTACGCTCGGCTCGGGCGAGGTTCGCATCGGGCAGGACCTGCGTGGCGCCATCGATGACGCGCTGGCGGTGCGCCAGCTGATCAACGGCCTGCACACGCGCTACAACAGAGGCGTCGTCGAGCAGGCGGCGATCGCCGGTGGGCTCAACCCGGACGTGTTCGCCGATCTCGGCCGCGCCAACGACATGGCGGAGCGGATTGCAAAACGCCTCGACATCATCGCCGAGGACACCGAGCGCGGCTGGACCGGCCGCATGTCGACCTCGAATGAAGGCGTTGGCGGCTATGTGTTCGAGCGCACGGTGCGCAGCGTCAAGGAATATGCGCATCTCGACCTGGCGCTGATCAATTCGGCCGACGCACGCCAGCTCGACCGTTACGCACAGCGCCTCAGCGAGGTCTACGGGTCGCCGCCGGTGCTGCGCCGCAAGGATGTCTCCGAAACCATCTCGGGGCCGCTGGCGATGCTCAATGCGGTCTTTGCGACAGGCCGCAAGGGCCTGACGATGCAGCGCTACAAGGGTCTCGGCGAGATGAACGCCGAACAGCTGTGGGAAACCACGCTCGATCCGAACGTGCGCTCGCTGCTGCAGGTCAAGGTCAATGACGCGACCGATGCGGATTCGCTGTTTTCGCGGCTGATGGGCGACGAGGTCGAGCCCAGGCGCGAGTTCATCCAGGACAACGCGCTGTCGGTCGCCAATCTGGATATCTGATCTGGACGTTAAATCTGAATTGGCGCGCTGCGGCGCGCCAATTGTTCCACCGGCGGCAACAAAATCAATTTGCAACGCGCCGGAACGGAAGTCCCTGCGAGACATTGTGACAATATCGATCACAATTTCTAACAGGAGGCTTCCATGGGACGCGGCATTTTGCTCTGGTTGCTCGGCATACCGATCCCGATCATCATTCTGATCATGCTGTTCGTACGATAGGGGGCACTTATGCAGTCCACCCTATCGGCTGTCGACGTTTCCACTTCAACAGAATCCTCCTCCACCGCCGTCAGTTGGGGACCGATCATCGCCGGTGCCTTCGCGGCCTCGACGCTGACCTTCATCCTCATGCTGCTGGGCTCCGGGCTTGGATTGAGCATGGTGTCGCCCTGGTCGGGATCCGGCGCATCTGTCACCACTTTCGCGGCATCCACCGCCGTCTGGCTGATCATCGTGCAATGGCTGTCCTCGGGTGTCGGCGGCTACCTTGCCGGACGCCTGCGCACCAAATGGGTCGGCATCCACACGGACGAGGTGTATTTCCGTGATACCGCCCATGGCTTTCTTGCCTGGGCGTTGGCCACACTGCTCGTCGTCGGCGTGCTTGGCTCCGCGCTTTCCGCTGCCATAGGCTCGGGCGTGCAGGCGGTGTCCACCATCGCGTCTGGTGCGGCCATGGGCGCATCGGCGGGGGCTTCGGCCAATGCCGGCAGCGCGTCGGCCGACAATGCGACATCCTACCTGGTGGATTCACTGTTCCGTCCGGCCGATCCGGGCAAGCTCGCGGCCGCCAATCCGGACAGCGATGCGGCCGCGGTTGGGCAGGCTTCGCGCATCCTGATCGCCGGCGCCGCGGCAGGCGAGGTTTCCGCAGACGACAAAACCTATCTGTCGCAGTTGGTCGCCGTTCGCACGGGGCTTTCGGAAGCAGACGCCAGGACCCGGGTGGATGCCGTCCTCGCCAAGGCCCAGGACGCCAAGGTCAAGGCGCAGCAGGCCGCCGACACAGCCAGGAAGGCCAGCGCGACGTTTGCCTTGCTTGGTGCGCTCTCGCTGGCCATCGGCGCCTTTATCGCCAGTGCTGCCGCGGCCCTTGGCGGCAGGCAGCGCGACGATGAGGAAGCGGTTTTTATCACCAACCGTTGAACTGCACTTGCAACAAAGCCACTCCGGGCCGCCCGGAGCGGCTTTGCTTTGAAGTTGTCGAGCGGCGCTGCCACGACCCCGTTCGCTGAAATCCGTTCTTATTTTCGGGGAGGAATCGCCGGCACTTCGGCTTGGCTCGGCTCCAGTTTGCGACCGAGGTCGACAGCGTCGCGCAGCACGGCGAGATGCGAGCGCGGCTGATCGCCGGCGGCAACCTCGCTACCGGTCGCCGCCAACGACCAGTACAGCGTGTGGGTGAAGACACGGCCGAGGGAACCGCGCAGCTCGACCTGGATGTTTTCTATGCCCGGGCCGAAATTCTCCGCCATCGGCCCTGAGATCGGATCGCCCGTCAGCCAACCATTGCCGCGGTCGAAGATATTGGTCCAGCGCGTCGCAGCAAACACCGCGCCATGATGCACCGCCCGCTGCGGCTTGCCGGAAGAACGGTTGCGCCCTTCCTGATAAAGCACGGTGCCACCGGCCGCCGCTCCCTCGGCAATCGGCGGACATGCCGAGAACAGGCGCTCGGCGATGCCGCGCCTGAATTCGGCGAGATTGTGCGTCACCAGAAATTCGCTGTGGGTCAGCGGGCTACCAAGCGTGACGAAATCGCTGATCTTCCAAGGCCGATGGCTGTCGTCCCTGGTGCGCAGTTGGCGATAGAGCTCCCACTGATCGCGCCGGAACCCGGCAAGATCGTCAAGGCTGCCGGGCCATGCCGAGCCGTCGGCAACAAGCGTCGCCTTGTCGATGGCGTGGATAGCTTTCAGTTTCGCCTTGTCGCGGATGGCCTCCAGTTTTCGGGGCCTGAAATCGGACCATAAGATCTGCAACAGGTCATAGGCGATCATCGAGCCGAGGCTGTGCGAGACCAGCACGATGCGATCGTAGGTATCGTCCATCATCAGACGCTTCAGCAGCTTCAGGCCGCGGTCGCGGATCAGCGCCCGCTTCTCTACCGTGGCCGCTTCAGCGCGCACATAGGCCGCGACATCGCCGAAATAGGGAAGGCCAAAACGGTCCACCGACCAGATGACGAACGAGGCCAGGATGGTGACGAGGACGCCGACGGTCCACGAAATCTGCTGCTGCCAAACCGACGTCGCAAGCGCGAGCGTCGCGACCAGGGCGATGATGACGGCAACCAGGGTGACCAGATAGAGCTTTCGGGCGTCCGGCGGTATGTCGGCGGGCTTGCGCCACAGCAGATTTGTCACCCAGGCGGCAAGCCGGCCTCGCGTCGTGCCCTGCGTGATGTCGGCCCAGTAAAGCTCGTAGAAGTCGGTGCGGCGGCCATCGACATCGTAGGGCGTGGTGATGCGGCGAAGTTCGTACGAATTGGTCCGGCTGTCGGGAGTGATCCAGCTCTGGTTGATCTTCGCGCCGGCGGGGTCGGCCGGATCGGCGACATGGGCATAAAACGGCGCGCGGTTGGGGTCATGGCTCCAGACAGCCTGGACAAAGCCTCGCAGCGTATCCATCGGCCGCTGTTCACCCATGCCATGCACGATCACCACCGCCTGGCCAGGCTTGCGCGGCGCTTTCCCGGCGGGCGGCGATGCGATCGGGTCAGGCACCAACGTCTCCGTCGACGACAATCCCGCCGTCGAGGCGGGAATTCGTCATCGTAGCGCCGAAATCGCCGTCGAGCCAAGAAAAAGCCCGGCGCGAAGCCGGGCGATTCTTGGCGTGTCCCGGCGCTTATCCCGGATCAGTGATCCATGGCTTTGACGATCTCTTCGGTCATCTTCTTGGCGTCGCCGAGCAGCATCATGGTGCCGTCCTTGTAGAACAGCGTGTTGTCGATACCGGCATAGCCGGAACCGAGCGAGCGCTTGACGAACAGGCAGGTGCGCGCCTTGTCGACATCGAGGATCGGCATGCCGTAGATAGGTGAGGACTTGTCGTCGCGCGCGGACGGGTTGGTGACGTCGTTGGCGCCGATGACATAGGCAACGTCGGCTTGCGCGAACTCCGAGTTGATGTCCTCAAGCTCGAACACCTCGTCGTAGGGCACATTGGCTTCGGCGAGCAGCACGTTCATGTGGCCGGGCATGCGGCCGGCGACCGGGTGGATGGCGTACTTCACGTCGACGCCATTGGCCTTGAGCTTGTCGGCCATTTCGCGCAGTGCATGCTGCGCCTGGGCAACCGCCATGCCATAGCCCGGCACGATGATGACTTTCTGGGCGTTCATCATGAGGTAGGCGGCATCGTCGGCAGAACCCTGCTTGACCGTGCGTTCGATGCCGTCATCGGCGGCCGCTGCCGTCTCCCCACCGAAGCCGCCGAGAATGACCGAGATGAAGCTTCGGTTCATGCCCTTGCACATGATGTAGGACAGGATCGCGCCGGATGAGCCGACCAGCGCGCCGGTGATGATCAGCGCCAGATTGCCGAGCGTGAAGCCCAGCGCCGCCGCCGCCCAGCCGGAATAGGAATTCAGCATCGAGACGACGACCGGCATGTCGGCGCCGCCGATCGGGATGATCAGCAGGATACCGAGCACCAGCGAGGCGGCAACGATCAGCCAGAAGACCAGCTTGGACTCGGTGGTGACCAGCAACACGATCAGCACGACGAGCGCGATAGCAAGTGCGGCGTTGATGAAGTGGCGTGCGCCGATCATGATCGGCTTGCCGGACATGCGGCCATCGAGCTTGAGGAAAGCGATGACCGAGCCGGTGAAGGTGATGGCGCCGATGGCGACGCCAAGGCTCATCTCGATCAGGGCCTGGGCATGAATGTCGCCATCCGTGCCGATGCCGAAGCTTTCCGGGGCATAGATCGCGGCAGCCGCCACCATGACGGCGGCGAGGCCGACCAGCGAGTGGAAGGCAGCGACCAGCTGCGGCATCGAGGTCATGGCGATGCGGCGCGCGGTAACGGCGCCGACGCCGCCGCCAATGGCAAGGCCGAGCACGATCAGGCCGAAGCGGCCGGCGGACGGGGTCGCCAGAGCCAGTGTGGTGGCGATGGCAATACCCATGCCGATCATGCCGTAGAGATTGCCCTGGCGGCTGGTGGTCGGATGCGACAGGCCGCGCAGCGCCATGATGAACAGGACACCGGAGACGAGGTAGAGGAAGGACGCGAAGTTGGCGTTCATGGCGCTCTACTTGTCCTTCTTCTTGTACATGGCCAGCATGCGCTGGGTGACGAGGAAGCCGCCGAAGATGTTGACCGAAACCAGCATCAGCGCGACGAAGCCGAAGCCCGCGGCAATGCCGGAGGCGGCGATGCCGACGGCAAGCAGCGCGCCGACGACGATGACCGAGGAGATGGCATTGGTGACGGCCATCAGCGGCGTATGCAGTGCGGGGGTCACCGACCAGACGACGTAGTAGCCGACGAAGATCGCCAGGACGAAGATGGCGAAGCGGAAGACGAAGGGATCGATGGCGCCGCCGGAGAGCGCATGCGCGGCATCACCGGCTGCGTCAGTGCCGCCGGGCGCGGTCGCCAGATTGTGCACCGCCAGCCGGACGGCGGCGGAGGCCTGGTCGAGCTGGTCGAGGGCTTTCTGCAGGGTCTGGTCCATCACGCGATCCCTTTCGGCTTCGACGAGGGCGACTTGGGTGCGGCCGCCTTCTTGGACGCGGCTTTCTTGGGCGAAGCATCGGCGACCATGGTCTTGGCCGGGATCGCGGCCGGCTCGACATATTGGCCCTTTGCCGGCTGCTGGTCGGCTTTCACGAAAGCCGGATGAACCACCTTGCCGCCATCGGTCAGCATCGTTGCCTTGACCAGATCGTCGTCGCGATTGATGGCAAGCGTCTTGGTCGTCTTGTCGACCAGCGTCTCGAGAAAGGCGAACAGGTTCCTGGCATAAAGCAGCGAGGCCGACGCCGCGATGCGGCCAGGCACATTGAGATGGCCGACAATCTTGACGTTGTTGGCGGTGGTGACCACCTTGCCGGCTTCGGCGCCCTCGACATTGCCGCCGCGCTCGACCGCGAGGTCGACGATCACCGAGCCCGGCTTCATCGAAGCGACCATCGCCGACGAGACCAGCTTGGGCGCCGGCCGGCCGGGAATGAGCGCCGTGGTGATGACGATATCCTGCTTGGCGATGTGCTCTGATGTGAGTGCCGCCTGCTTGGCCTGATATTCCTTCGACATTTCCTTGGCGTAGCCGCCGGCCGTTTCGGCCGCCTTGAATTCCTCGTCCTCGACCGCGAGGAACTTGGCGCCGAGCGAGGCGACCTGTTCCTTGGCGGCGGGGCGAACGTCGGTGGCGGTGACAACCGCACCAAGCCGGCGCGCGGTGGCGATCGCCTGCAGGCCGGCGACGCCAACGCCCATGATGAAGACCTTCGCCGCCGGCACCGTGCCGGCCGCCGTCATCATCATCGGCAAGGCGCGGTCATATTCCGAAGCCCCGTCGATCACCGCCTGATAGCCGGCCAAATTGGCCTGCGAGGACAAGACGTCCATCGACTGCGCGCGGGTGATCCGGGGCATGAATTCCATCGAGAAAGCGGTGACGCCGGCCTTGGCAAGAGCTGCCACGGCGGCATCGTTGCCGTAGGGGTCCATGATGGCGATCACAGCCGCGCCGGGCTTGTAGCTCTTCAGCTCGGCATCACCAGGCCGGCGCACCTTCAGCACCACATCGGCCTTGGCGACATCGGAAGCCTTGCCGATAGCAGCGCCGGCGCTCGCATAGTCGGCATCGATGATGCGCGATTTCAGACCGGCACCGGCCTCGACGACGACGTCGAAGCCCAACGCCGCCAGCCGTTTCACCGTATCGGGCGAAGCCGCGACGCGCGGCTCGTTGGCATCGAGCTCACGAGGGATGAAAACCGTCTGTCCCACCGCATGATCCTTTCGGCCGGAAGCTATTTCCCGCAAGACGCCGGCCGGCCTCGCGGCGGCGCCGTGGACAAGATGTCGGAAAAATCTATCGGAGGATAAAGGCGCCGACAGCCAGAATCAGCACGAACAGAATGGTCGCCGAGAAGAAGCCGCCCGCGAAGAAGCCGAAGGCCATCGCCAGGAGCAGGGCGCCACAAAACAGCGAGCCGTACTTGGCCAGCGCGAGGAAGCCCGCATAGGTGCGGTCATGCTCGGCATAGTCCATCTTCGCGCCCAGTTCGACAGGACCAGTCGGCGAGTGATCAGCCATAGGAATACCCCTTCGAAGACATCTTTCAGGCACATAGCGAAAAGCCGCGCCGAGAGCAATGGCGCTATTGCCGCACAACAACCGACAACTGCCTCAAAGAAAGATTGAAGCCAGCAGTCGACGCCGCGACGGAGTCCGATCGCTGGATTCTGATGCTTGATGCGGAACTCCGAAGGGCGGACGCTTGCGTGGCCTAAGCCGGCGCCTCAGCCTGCTAGATGCGGAAATAGCCCGAGCAACCCGACGACGATCAGATAGAGCGCGACGATGTAGTTCAACAGCCTTGGCATGACCAGGATCAGCACGCCGGCGATCAGCGAGATGAGCGGGGTTAGCGCAAGTGTGGAAATGGTCATGGCGGGTTCCCTCAAAAACCTCAGATCGACCCGGAGCGCTGCTCGTGGCCTCACCCAGAACGCCGAAGTCGCCAAAAGGCTCCTGTCGGCCCTGCAAAATCGTGTGGATCCCTGCCGTATCAGGCGGCTTCGTGATAGTATTTTGCCGTCGGCAGGATGGTCAGCGGCGCGAGTTCCCCGACATGCGGCGTATCGAACAGCATGCGCTGCTCCATTGGCGTCGAGCGGAAGAACGGGAACCGTGAGAAGGACCGCTCGCGGATTGCGTTGACGTCGGCGCGGTAGAGCACGACCTTGTTGAAAACGCCCGGATAGGCGCGCGACTCGCTGATCTTCTCCGAGTAGTAGATACGCTTGTAGAAGCCGGCGTGATCCTCGCGAATGGTCGACAGGCAGTAGGGCGCGTTGAAATGGAAGCACGCCATGCCGGCCAGCCGCAGCGTCAGGTAGGGAATCTGCGGGTAGACGCGCGACCATTCGGGATCGGACGCAAACCGGCTGGGACAGATGAAGCTCAGCCCGTCACGAAGCATCGGCATGACGATGTCGCCAAAGGCCTTGGTGGAAGGCGACATCGGCGTGGCCAAGGTGACGTGATGGATACGCAGCGTGCTGACGAGTTCCTGGTCGATATAGACCCCGAAGCGGTACACATTCGGTGCCTCGTCGAGCTCATCGTGAATGGTATGGTTTTCGTTGTCGGGCACCATATCGTTCGAGCGATATGACTTGTAGCGCAGGCGGTAGATGTCCTCGAGATCTTCGCCCTTGTCGCAGCGGCGGTACTCTGTCCGCTCAAGCATCGCCGAAACGTTGCGGGCGAAGCTGGACATGGTGTCGGCGGCGTCCTTCCCGTCCTCGCCCGTCACCGGACGAAGCGAACTCAACTGCACAATCATCAACTCAATCCCCGTACATTGCCGCCGCGATCCGACACTACGACAGGGTCTTGGGATGTAAAAGATGAAAACAGGAAGCAGCCCGTTTACCAGTCGTTAAGGTTAACGATTGCTAAAATAAAACTAAAATTGGTGGTTTTCTTCGTTTTCTGCGTCGCGACGGGGAAAGAGCGTGTCTCGAACATGACGGGAAGCGGCTGAAATTCTGGCATGGCCCGCGATGTGCAAAGAAACCTCGAATGCAGTGAATGCCTAAAGCCTGGGCGCCTGTTCAATCCTGATGGAAACAGGGATGGGCTCTCAGTGCCCGGGCACCATGCGCCAGGCGCCGCAAATCAGCGGCGTACCGCCTTTTTGGCGGTCCTGATATCCTTGGCGAAGGGCCATACCGTGTTCGACATCGTCTCGATGCCGGAAGCGCTGAGCGCCGAACCGAACAGGAACCCCTGGACAAGATCAGGCTTGACCTGCAGCGCCAGGATCTTGAGCTGCTCGAAGGTCTCGACCCCTTCGACGGTCACCGAAAGCCCCAGCGGCCGCGACAGGTTGACGATACCCTTGAGCAGCTCGAGCGAACGGGGATTCTGGGTGACGTCCATCAGGAAAGAGCGGTCGATCTTGATCTTGTCGAGCGGCAGCTTGTGCAGGTAGCTCAGGCTCGAATAGCCGGTGCCGAAATCGTCGAGCGCGATGCGCACGCCAAGCTGCTTCAGCTCCTCAATATACTGGCGCGTCAGCGACTTGTCATCGAGCAGCGCCGTTTCGGTGACCTCGATCTCGAGCCTACTGGCGGCGAGGCCGGAGCCGGCCAACGCATCGCGAACCTTCTGGATGACATCGCGGCTGCGGAAATCCTTGGCCGAGAGATTGACCGAGACGCTGGTCTGGTCGGGCCATTTGGCGCATTCGGCGCAGGCTGCCTGCAGCACGAAGGTGCTGATCTCGGAAATGATGCCCATTTCCTCGGCCAGCGGAATGAAGATGCTGGGCGAGATTGGCCCGAGATCTGGATGATCCCACCGGCACAGCGCCTCGCAACTGGCGATACGCATTGTGCTCATCGCCACGATCGGCTGATAGACCACCCGCAGGCTCTTGCCCTCTACCGCGGTGCGCAGATCCGCCTTCATCAGCTGACGGTTGCGGAAGGCGGCATCCATCGAAGCTTCGAACAATCGCCAGCTGTTCTTGCCGAGTTCCTTGGCCTTGTAGAGCGCCAGGTCCGCCTTCACGATCATGGCGTCGACATCGGTATCCTTGACCCGTGACAGCACCGCGCCGCCGCTGGCCTGAATGCGCAGCCCGTGACCGGCGACGTCGACTTCCCCTTGCAGGCCGGCGAAAATCTCGTCGAGCTGGCTGGTCAGATGGCTCTCATCCTCGACGCGGTCGAAGAAGATCATGAACTCGTCGCCACCGAAACGGCTGACCGTGATATCTTGCTTGGCAATGGCGCCAAGCCGCTCGGCAACGGCATAGATCAAGCCGTCGCCGATCGGATGGCCAAGCGTGTCGTTGACGCTCTTGAAATCGTCGAGATCGAGCACCGCAAGGCCGCAGAGACGGTCGCGATCGCCGGACGCCATGGCCTCGCCCACCAATTCATGGAAATAGGCCCGGTTGGGCAGGCCGGTGAGATTGTCGTAGCGTGCCATGAAGCGGATCTTGTCTTCCGCCTCGACACGGGCGGTGACGTCCTCGAAGGTGATGACGCCCAGTTCCTGGCTGCCTTCGCGAGCCGAGAACTCGTAATGCTGGCCGTTGGCGAGGGAAACCAGCACCTTGCGGTCGCGACCCTCACGCAGCGCACGCGTCAGCTGCGCCTCGATGTAGCGGCAATCCTTGGGCGCCAGCATGCCGCCGGCGACACCGCGCATCAACAGACCGTGGATCGACCGTCCGAGCAGCGCGTCGGGCGACTTGAGCGACATCAGATGCGCGGCCTCGGCATTGGCCACCGCGACGCGGCCGTCCGGACCGAGCATGACAAGGCCGTGCGACATGGTGTTGAGCGCCCGGTTGAAGCGCTGGGCAATGCGGTTGGCCTTCTTCTCTTCCGAGACGGCCGCAAAAAGCACATCGCGTACGGTGTTGGCGAATTTCCGGATGGCGAACAGGAACGGCGCCGACAGGAGCCCGAGGAGGACATGGTAGATGTCGCCGCGCAGCAGGAAGCCAAGCGAGATCGGCCAGGTCAAGGCAATGGTCAGGATGGTGACCATGCGCGGCGAGCCGTAGTTGCGGCCGGCGATGGAGGTCGCCGTCGCGAGCGTCAGGCAAACGGAGGCGATTTCGGCGAAACCATCGCGCGCGAAATAGATGCCGAGCAGGCAGAAAGCGCCAAGCGTCAAGCCATGCAGGGAGCCATAGAGAATGTAGTCATTCTCACGCTTGTGCGCCTCTTCCCAGGTCGTCGGCGACGGCATGCTGTTGTATTTTCGAAAGTTTCTCATGCGGAACACACCGACGAGAACCATCGAGATCGCGACCAGCAAATACCGCGGATCGCCGCTCTTCCACCAGACCAGGCCGATCAGGAAAGTCTGCGCGAGAATGCCGATCGAAAGTGTCAGCCCGTCGCGAAACAGGGTTTCCACGAACGGAATATAGACGTCGACCGGGATCTCGTTCTTTTTTCGCAGATTCAACGCCTGAATCCCAACCCTGGGGAGCCAAGCAGTGCCACATCCGCCTTAAGAAAGATTTAGAGAGACCCTCGCGCTCCTGCCGTCAAGCCGGGTGACGCAGCGGAAAGCAAGGAAACTGTCGTTCAGGTAAACAAGGCGTATCGATCATTCGGCGGCCTGAAGTTCGGGCCGCGCCGGCGTACTCGACAGGCGTTCGAGCAGCCTTTGGCGCTCGCCGGCGGCCTTTTGCGCGCTGGCTTGACGGACGTGGCCATAGCCGCGGATGAGGGCAGGCACCGAGGCCAGCGCAACCGCCGCATCGACCCTGGCTGGGGCCAACGATCCGGCGATGAGCTCCAGATCCGCCTCGTACCGCGCCAGCAGCTGCCGCTCCATGCGCCGTTCGGCGGTGTAGCCGAACAGGTCGAAGGCAGTGCCGCGCAGGCCCTTCATCGCCGCCAGCACGCGAAAACCCTTCATCATCCACGGGCCGAAGCTCGATTTCCGCGGGCTTCCGTCATTGCCGCGACGGCCCATGATCGGCGGAGCGAGGTGGAATTCGAGCCTTTCGTAGCTCTGGAACTGCTTGCCCAGTTCGGCGGCGAAAGAGCCGTCCGTGTAAAGACGCGCCACCTCGTATTCGTCCTTGATCGCCATCAGCTTGAACAGGTTCCTGGCGGCAGCCTGCGACACCGCGGTCGAACCAGGTACGGCCTTCGCTTCGGCGGCGCGCAACGCGGCCAGTTTTCCGGCATAACGCCTGCCATAGGCGGCGTTCTGATAGGCGGTCAGGAAGGCGACGCGGCGGGCAATGATGTCGTCCAGCGTCTCGGCGGTGTCCGTGGCCTGGCCTGCCTTTCCAGCCGCGGTCGGACCCGGCTGGGCAACCAGCCCGCGCACGAAATCCGGCTGATGGGCAGCGCGACGGCCCCAGCGGAAGGCGGCGATGTTCATCGCCACGGCTTCGCCATTGAGCTCGATCGCCTTCTCGACCGCCTCGGCGGACAGCGGCAGGCCGCTGTGCTGGAAGGCAAAGCCAAGCATGAACATGTTGGCGCCGAGCGAATTGCCGAAAAGTGCCGTGGCAGTGCGGGTGGCATCGAAGAAATGTGCCTTGTCGTCGCCCGCAGCCGCGCGGATCGCCTTTTTCAGCCGCTCTATCGGCAACGAAAAATCGGCCGAGCGGGCGAATTCGCCGGGCATGATCTCGGCGGTGTTGGCGACGAAGATGGTGTGGCCCTCGCGCACCGCGGTCAGCACCTTCTTGGCGCCCGACACGACGAGATCGCAGCCAAGCACGAGATCGGCCTTCCCCGCCGAAACGCGGATTGCATGGATGTCGTCCGGGGTACGAGCGATGCGGACATGGGTGAACACCGAGCCACCCTTCTGGGCGAGGCCGGCCATGTCGATCATGCCGCAGCCCTTGCCCTCAAGATGCGCCGCCATGCCTAGCACCGCACCGACGGTGACGACGCCGGTGCCGCCGACGCCGTCGATGATCGCCGCCCAGCCCTGCTCGCCAAGCGGGAATTGCGCCGGAACGGGCACGCCTTCCAGCGGATCGGCCTTGCCGGCCAGGCCCTCGGCCTTGCGGATCTTGGCGCCGTGCACAGTGACGAAGGACGGGCAGAAGCCGTTGACGCAGGAGAAATCCTTGTTGCAGCTCGACTGGTCGATCTTGCGCTTGCGGCCGAATTCGGTCTCGACCGGCTGGATCGAGACGCAGTTCGACTGTACGCCGCAATCGCCGCAGCCTTCGCAGACCAGTTCGTTGATGAAGACGCGCTTGTCGGGATCGGGGAATGTGCCGCGCTTGCGGCGGCGGCGTTTTTCGGCGGCGCAGGTCTGGTCGTAGAGCAAGACCGAAACGCCCTTGACGTCGCGCAGCTCGCGCTGGACGAGATCGAGGTCGTCGCGGTGATGGATAGTGGCGCCGGCCGGGAATTCGGCTTTGCCAGCATATTTGTCCGGCTCATCCGTGACGATGGCAATGCGGTCGACACCCTCGGCCCGCACCTGCCTGGCAATCATATCGACGGTCAGGCCGCCTTCGTGCGGCTGGCCGCCGGTCATGGCGACCGCGTCGTTGTAGAGGATCTTGTAGGTGATGTTGGCATCGCTCGACAGCGCGAAGCGGATCGCCAGCGTACCGGAATGGTTGTAGGTGCCGTCGCCAAGATTCTGGAAGATGTGCTCGCGCTTGGAGAACGGCGCCTGGCCTACCCATTGCGCGCCCTCGCCGCCCATGGCCGTGAAGCCGACTGTGTTGCGGTCCATCCACAGCGCCATGAAGTGGCAGCCGATGCCGGCCGCGGCGATCGAGCCGTCCGGCACCTTGGTGGACGAATTGTGCGGGCAACCGGAACAGAAGAACGGCGTGCGCGAGCCGATGTCGGTGGCCTCGGTGAGCATTGCCTGGAACTGGCGCAGTTTTGCCACCCGCGCCGAAATCTCTTCGGACGGGCCGATGGTCCTGACGATCCTCTCGCCAAGCGCGATGGCGATCTCGTTGGGATCGAGCGCGCCTTTGGCCGGAAACAGCCAGTCGCCGCGCTCGTCCTTCTTGCCGATAATGACCGGTTGGGTGGCAGTGCCATAAAGGCTTTCGCGCAACTGTACCTCAATCAGCGAGCGCTTCTCCTCGACGACGACGATGGTGTCGAGGCCGCTGGCGAAACCGGCGATGTGATGCAGGTCGAGCGGCCAGGGGCAGCCGACCTTGAACAGCCGCACCCCGATGCGGTTGGCGGCCGCTTCGTCGATGCCGATATCCTCCAGCGCCTGGCGAACGTCGAGATAGCTCTTGCCGAGCGTGATGATGCCGATCTTCGGGTTGCGGCCCCCCGAATAGACGATGCGGTTCAGCCCATTGGCAAGGATGAAGGCGGAGGCCGCGGCGCGCTTGTGTTCATGCAGCCGCTCTTCTTGGCCGAGCATGTCGATCTCGTGGCGGATGTTGAGACCGCCAGGCGGCATGTCGAACTCCGGCACGACGATGTTCAGCCGCTCGAGCGCGGCATCGACCGAGGCGGTCGATTCGATGTTGTCCTTGACGCATTTGATCGCCGCCCACGTGCCGGCAAAGCGCGACATGGCGAAACCGTAGAGCCCGTAGTCGATGATCTCCTGGACACCGGCCGGGTTGAGGATCGGCACCATCGTGTCGACGAACAGGAATTCGGTGGCGTGCGCGTTGGTCGAGGATTCGGCCATATGGTCGTCGCCCATCAGCGCAAGCACGCCGCCATGCTTCGACGATCCGGCGAGGTTGGCGTGGCGGAACACATCGCCTGAGCGGTCGACGCCCGGTCCCTTGCCGTACCAGACCGAAAAGACGCCGTCATGAGTGCCCTCGCCCAGCAGCTCCGTCTGCTGCGCCCCCCAGCAGGCGGTGGCGGCAAGCTCCTCGTTGAGACCCGGCTGGAAGACGATGTCAGCCTGGGCGAGCTGTTTCTTCGCCTTCCACAGCTGCATGTCGAGGCCGCCGAGCGGCGAACCGCGATAGCCGGAGACGAAGCCGGCCGTGTTCAAGCCGGCGCGACGGTCGCGCTCGCGCTGCATCAAGAGCATGCGAATGACCGCCTGCGCGCCGGACAGGAAGATGCGCTCCTTTGCGAGATCGAACTTGTCGTCGAGCGCGACGTCGTGCAGCGTCATCAGGCATTTCCTCTGCGGAGGCCACGCGGGGCAGGCAGCCAACGTCGGGGTCGGATGACGCATCCTTTCTCCCCTTGCAAGGCAGGTCAAACAAAATCGCAGATGCCAGGCAACGCGCAACGAACAGTCCGCGGCCATCCTGAATCGAGTATGAAACCGATCCGCGGACATTGCCCGGCGCATGAACATTACAGCTGCGGCGCGGGCGGCCGCGACGCGTCAGCCGCCTTTCGAGCAATCTGGCTTCGGCTCGCCCGGCAGCTTGCCGTCGGGATGGCCGACGAGATCGGGATTGGCGGTGTAGAGCTGGTCGATGACCAGCGGCCGGTCGGGCAGGATCGACTGGTCTTCCGTCGACATCAGCGTGGTGTCGATCTTCTGCAGGACCGCGCCGTCGGCGCCCTTGATGCTGATGGCAATCGCATAGGGCTTGTTCTTGACGACGCAGGTCAGTGCCGGGCTCTCCAGCGTCACCTTGTCGAGCTTCGGCCAGACCTTCTGCTCGACCACCAGAGGTGCGCCGCCGGCGGGATCCTGGAAGCTGGCGACCGCCACCTGGCCCTCTCCCATCGGCTTCAGCGGCCGCAGGGCCACCACATAAGTCGCCCTGGCGAGGCGGTAGTTGAAAACGAATATCTTGCCGGAAACCTCGAACAGCTTGCCTTCGGCGTCGCCGGTGTCGCGGCAGGCGCCGAGCGCAACGGCCACGATGAGCGCCGCGCCAACAAGGATCGAACGGGAAAGGCCGCTACGCATTCTTGACCTCATTTTCCGCCATGCGACGGCGGCGATAGTGACGGCTTGCCTTCTGACGGTTGCCGCACACCGCCATGTCGCACCACAGGCGGCTGGAATTGCGGCTTCTGTCGACGAACAGCCAGGTGCAGTTGGGACAGATCCTGAGCCTTGCGACGGTATCGTCGCGCAGAAGCGATAGCGCCGAAACCGCCAGCGCCGCCTCGAAGGCGATCGGCGTCAGGGGATCACCGAACGGCCTTCCCGGCACACCGATCTCGGTCCGGCTGCCGGCCAGACCCTCGGCGCAGGCGCTCAGGAATCCGGGCAGATCAGCGGTGGCGACCGCGCCCTTCGACACCGCTCCACGAAACAGCCGGTCCGTCGCCTCGCGGATCGACAGCACGACGGGTGCGATCGCCACCGCTGAGGATACCGCCAGCGGCCTTTCGCCAAGCTCGGCGGCGCGAAAGCGGCTCGCCGCGTCGGCGAAGCGGGCAATCTCGGCCGGATCTTCGAAGCGGTCGAACGTCCGCCCCGGATCGCCGCGCAGCACGACGGTGTTCGCCGTGTCGAGCGCAAGCAGGCCGCCGGTGAAGCGGTGCGGGGTCCATGATACCGTCATGGCCAAAATCTAACCGATAAATCGTATTTGACAAGTTAGATTCAGCGATGCAACCTCACTCCGGATGCGGTGGTCTCCGCAGCCTTTTGAGCATGCTGTTGGCCAGGACCGCTTCGCACTTTTGGGCGGCATGCTTCGAGGTTTTGCATGCTCTATTTCTTCCAGCAGGTGCTGAACGGGCTGCATTCGGGCGCGCTGTATGCGTTGCTCGCCTTTGGCTATGTGCTGACCAACGGCATCCTGCACCGCACCAATCTCGCCTATGGCGCGTTGTTCGCCTTTTGCGGCCAGACCATGATCCTGACCGCGGCCTTCGGCTATCAGGTGCTGTGGCTGACGCTGCTGGCGGCGGTGGCGCTCGGCGTCGTCGCTGCGTTCCTCTATGCCGCGCTGATCAGCCACGTGCTGTCGCGCAGTGTCTTCGAACCGTTGGCCGACCGCACGCCCAATGCAATCGTGGTGACGACTCTCGGCATCCTGCTGCTGCTGTCCGAAGCGAGCCGCATCGCCGCCGACACGCATGATCTGTGGCTGCCGCCGATGCTGGCGGAGCCCATCGTTTTCGCGCAGGGCGCGACCTTCAAGGCAACGCTGACGCTCATCCAGCTTATCGACTGCGCCGTGGTGGTGGCGGCAATCGCGCTGGCAAGCTGGGCTTTTGCCCGGTCGAGCTTCGGACGGTGCTGGCGCGCCGTCTCCGACGACCCCAAGGCTGCCGCGATGTGCGGCGTCGACGTACGCGCGGTGTTCCGGCACGCGGTGCTGTTCGGCGGCTTCTGCGCCGCGCTGGCCGGCGTCATGGCCGGGCTCTATTACGGCAATGTCAGCTTCGGGTCGGGCCTCGTCTACGGACTGAAGATCCTGTTCGTGACGGCGGTCGGCGGCTATCTCTCGCCACCGCGCGCGGCGCTCGGCGCGGCCGTCTTCGGCATGGCCGAATCGCTGTGGGCCGGCTATTTCCCGGTCGAGTGGCGCGACGCGTGGATGTACCTGTTCCTGGTCACGACGCTGATCCTGATCGGCGCCGGCCGCGACACCGGCAAAATCGCCTGAAAACGTCAGACTTTGGTTGCATGACGCGAGGGCAGATCGCCGGTATTGGGCACTGTCTGCCATGCGATGATATTCGCTGCCTCTATCCTTGTTGACCCGTCAGTCCACGCGCGGCATACCGTTGGACCACGTGGCGTGACGGACAAAAAGGGGGAAGCCGGCACGCCTCCGGTACAAGGGAGGAATGCATGGCAGGGCTTCTCGCTCTATCCAGGACTATTGATCGCGCCAACGAGTTCATCGGCAAATGGATATCGTGGCTGATCCTGCTGGCGATCCTGGTGAGCGCCGCCAACGCCATTATCCGCAAGGTGTTCGACATATCGTCGAACGCTTGGCTCGAGCTGCAATGGTATCTGTTCGGCGCCGCCTTCATGCTGGCCGCCGCCTATACGCTGAAGCAGAACGAACATATCCGCATCGACGTCGTCTACGGCCTGTTTCCACGCCGCGTGCAGCACTGGATCGACCTTTTCGGGCATGTCTTTTTTCTGATGCCGTTCGTGACGCTGATGGTGATCTATTTCGTTCCTTATGTGTCGCTGTCGTTTCGCAGCGGCGAGATGTCCAACAATTCCGGCGGCCTGATCATCTGGCCCGCCAAGGCCATCCTGCTCGTCGGGTTTTTCCTGCTGGCGCTGCAGGGCATCTCCGAGATCATCAAGAAGATCGCCATCATGCGCGGAGACATGGACGACCCCAATCCCTTCATATCGGTGCATGAGCAGGCCGAACTCGAAGCCAAGGCGCTGGCCGACGAGGTGCGTTCGTGATGGAGTTCATCGCGCAGAACATGGCGCCGATCATGTTCGCTTCGCTGATCATCTTCCTGCTGATCGGCTACCCCGTCGCTTTTTCCTTGGCCGCCAACGGCTTGATGTTCTTCTTCATCGGTGTGCTGCTGTCTCCCTATTCCGGAGGATCGATCAACCTCGCCTGGCCGCTCCTGCACGCATTGCCGGATAATTTCTACGGCAGCCGGGTGATGTCGAACGACACGCTGCTGGCCATCCCGTTCTTCACCTTCATGGGCATCGTGCTCGAGCGATCGGGCATGGCCGAAGACCTGCTCGACACGATCGGCCAACTGTTCGGGCCAATCCGCGGCGGCCTCGCCTATGCGGTGATCTTCGTCGGCGCGCTTTTGGCGGCGACCACCGGCGTGGTGGCGGCTTCCGTCATCGCCATGGGCCTGATCTCGCTGCCGATCATGCTGCGCTATGGCTATGACCGCCGGCTCGCATCCGGTGTCATTGCCGCCTCCGGCACGCTTGCCCAGATCATCCCGCCGTCGCTGGTGCTGATCGTGCTTGCCGACCAGCTCGGCCGCTCGGTCGGCGATATGTACGCGGGCGCGTTGATCCCGGGCCTCGTGCTCACCGGCCTCTATATGTCCTATATCCTGATCATGTCGATCATCCGGCCGAACTCGATGCCGGCGCTGCCGCTCGAGGCCCGTACACTTGGCCATGGCGTGATGTCGCTGCTGGTGGCTTTGCTGGTCACATCGGCGGTTTCCTACGCGGCATATCGTTATCTGGCGCCGGCGCATGGCGACAATGCCGACATTCTTGGCGCGACTGCCGGGGTGCTGTTCATCTACATCGTCGCCATTGCCGACAAGCGCCTGAACTTCAACATGATGTCCAGGCTCGCGCAGCAGGTGATCATCGTGCTGATCCCGCCACTGGCGCTGATCTTCCTGGTGCTGGGCACCATCTTCCTGGGCATCGCCACGCCGACCGAAGGCGGCGCCATGGGCTCGGTCGGCGCCTTGTTCATGGCGGCGGCCAAGGGGCGCTTGTCGCTTGACGTCGTTAAGCAGGCACTGGCCTCGACGACAAGGCTGTCGTCCTTCGTGCTGTTCATCCTGATCGGCGCACGGGTGTTCTCGCTGACCTTCTACGGCGTCAACGGCCACATCTGGGTCGAGCACCTTTTGACGTCGCTGCCGGGCGGCGAGGTCGGCTTCCTGATCGGCGTCAACATGCTCGTCTTCTTCCTCGCCTTCTTCCTCGATTTCTTCGAACTGGCGTTCATCATCGTACCGCTGCTGGCGCCCGCCGCCGACAAGCTCGGTATCGACCTGATCTGGTTCGGCGTGCTCCTGGGCGTCAACATGCAGACCAGCTTCATGCACCCGCCCTTCGGCTTCGCGCTGTTCTATCTGCGTTCGGTGGCCGCGCGCGTGCCCTATCTCGATCGTCTCACCGGCAAACAAATCGCGCCGGTGACGACCGGCCAGATCTATTGGGGCGCGGTGCCCTTTGTCTGCATCCAGGTGATCATGATCGGGCTGACCATCGCCTTCCCGCAAATGGTGATGCACTACAAGGGAACGACCGTCGATCCGGGCACCATCGACTACAAGGTACCGGAGGTGCCCGGCCTGTCGCCGCTGGGCACGCCGCCGGCGGATGGAGCGGCGCCCGCTGGTGGCGCCACGGCGCCGGCCGCTCCTGACCTTTCGCAACCGCCCAGTTTCGGCGATCCGACACCGGCAAAGCCGGCAGCGCCACAGCCCGACCTGTCGCAACCGCCAAGCTTCAACTGAACCGGCATGGTCAAGACCATGAAAGCGGTGCGGCTGGAAGCAGTGGGCGACATCACGCTGCGCGACGTCGACATGCCTGACATCGGTGCGGATGAGCTACTGGTGCGCATCGAAGCCTGCGGCGTCTGCGGCACGGACCGGCATCTGTTTCACGGTGAATTTCCTTGCACGCCACCGGTGACGCCCGGCCATGAGTTTTCCGGCATCGTCGAGGCGATCGGAACATCGGTCTCGGGTTTTGCCATCGGCGATCGTGTTACCGGCGACCCCAACATAGCCTGCGGGCGCTGCGCGCACTGTCACGCGGGACAAGTCAATCTCTGCACCAATCTGTGCGCGATCGGCATTCATCGCGACGGCGGCTTTGCCGACTATCTTGCCTTGCCGCAGAAACAGGCTTTCGTGCTGCCTGCAGGCCTGAACCCCCTGCACGGTGCCTTCTGCGAGCCGCTCGGCTGTTGCCTGCACGGCGTCGACCTTGCCGGTATCAAACCGGGCAGCTCGGTGGTCGTGCTTGGCGGCGGCGTGATCGGCCTGCTCACCGTGCAGCTGGCAAGACTGGCGGGAGCCACGACCATCATTCTGTCGACCAGGCAGGCTTCGCGGCGCGCCCTCGCCGAGGACCTCGGCGCGACAGCGACGATCGATCCGACAGCCACCGATGTCATCGATGCGATCGCCGGACCGGCCGGTCTGGCGCCAGGTGGCGTCGACGTCGTCTTCGAATGCGCCGGCGTGCGAGAGACCGTCGAGCAGTCCATGCGGCTGGCCCGAGCCGGCGGCACGGTCGTCACTGTCGGCGTGACGCCGCAAGGCATGAAAGCGGAATTCGAGCCGTTCGACCTGTTGTTCCGGGAACTGAAGGTGCTCGGTTCCTTCCTCAATCCCTACACCCATCGCCGCGCCGCCGAACTCATCGCTTCCGGTGCGGTCGAGATCGACAGGCTGATCTCCAGGCCGGTGTCGCTTGAAGAAGCGCCAGCGGTGATCGCCAATCCGCCGGCGCCCGGCGAGGTCAAGGTTCTGGTGGTGCCGCGCCGCGGCTGAACCGCCGGCTTCGCCTCCCGGCATATACAGAAAAGCTCCCTGAGCGGGGTCCGCCCAGAGAGCTTTTGAGCAGAAGTCCGGCCGGCTACAGCTTGCCGTTGCGCTGCTGGACCATCATGAAGGTGTCGTAATTGTATTCGGCCACCTGTGCCCAGAGATAATGCTCCTTGCGGAAGCCCTTGATCGATTCCCAGATCTTCTTGAACGGGGCGTTGGAGGCTTCCATTTCGGTATAGACCTCGTTGGCCTTTTCGAAGCAGGCGGCCATGATCTCCTGGCTGAACGGGCGCAGTTTCGCGCCGCCGGCCACCAGCCGCTTCACCGCCGCAGGGTTCAGATAATCGTATTTCTGCAGCATGTTGGCGTCGGCCGCCTGCGCGGCAGTGTGCAGCAGCGACTTGTACGTCGGCGAAAGCTCTTCGTACTTCGCCTTGTTGAACATCAGGTGGACGGTCGGGCCGCCCTCCCACCAGCCGGGATAGTAATAATAGGGCGCCACCTTGTAGAAGCCGAGCTTCTCGTCGTCATAGGGGCCCACCCATTCGGCCGCGTCGATGGTGCCTTTTTCCAACGCCGGATAGATGTCGCCGCCGGCGATCTGCTGCGGCACGACGCCGAGTTTCTGCACCACCTTGCCGGCAAAACCGCCGATTCGCATCTTGAGGCCGGAAAGGTCGGCCACCGTGTTGATTTCCTTTCGGAACCAGCCACCCATCTGCACGCCGGTGTTGCCGCCCGGCAGGCCGAAAAGACCCTGCGTGGCGAGAAACTCGTTGAACAGGTCGATGCCGCCGCCATGGTAATGCCAGGCATTCATGCCGCGTGCGTTGAGCGAAAAGGGAACCGCCGCACCGAGCGCCCATGTCGGGTCCTTGCCCCAGTAATAATATGCCACCGTATGGCAGGCCTCGACCGTGCCGGCTGTGGTGGCGTCGGCGGCCTGCAGGCCAGGTACCAGCTCACCGGCAGCAAAAACCTGGATCTGGAAATTGCCGTCGGTGGCTTCCGACAGCATCTTCGAGAACACCTCGGCGCCGCCATAGATGGTGTCGAGCGACTTCGGGAAGGACGACGCCAGCCGCCATGTCACCTTGGGATTGGACTGGGCGATTGCAGGCGCCGCCAGCGTGGCCGCCGCCGCCGCGGCACCGACGCCGGTGACACCGGCCTTGCGAATGAATGAACGACGATCCATGAAGTTCCTCCCTTTTGGATCAACAGGCCGACGTCAGAAAATCCTCGGTTTCCGTGTCGGTTCGTTCGAGACAATACACAGGCAAGAAGTCGAGTCCAGCAGGCCGGCCCGATTTGACGGCGAAGCCCGGCTGCACTGCAACTATAGTCTAACAGGCCGTTTCGTGGCCCATGCGACACGCCGAAACTTGGCATGGAAAAATAACGTGGGATCGCCTATTTTGAAGGCAGGTATCCCTTGCCCCGATGGAACATAGAGCCAAAATGCATCAGCCGCTCGTCGCCATATCGACCGACGTCCGTCAGTTCGACAACTACACCTGGCATGCCGCCCCACAACAATATCTGGAAGCGGCGATCGCCGGCGCCGGCGTGTTCCCGGTGCTGGTGCCATCGTTCGGCGACCGGCTCGATTTCGACGAACTCCTGTCGTCGGTCGACGGCGTCATGGTCACCGGCTCGAAATCCAATGTGCATCCCTCGCTTTATGGCGGCGACGCCAGTGAAGCCAATGGCCCCTATGATCCGGCGCGCGACGCCACGACGCTGCCGCTGATCCGCCGGGCGATCGAACGCGGCGTGCCACTGCTCGCCATCTGCCGCGGCATCCAGGAACTGAACGTGGCGTTGGGCGGCACGCTCGGCACCGAGATCCAGGAGCGCGAGGGTTCGCTCGATCACCGCGCGCCGGTGAGCGAGAAGCAGGACGAACGCTTCGCCATCCACCAGACCATTTCGATCAAACCTGACAGTTGCCTGGCCGGTGTGTTCGGTGCCGGCGACATCAAGGTCAATTCGTTGCACCGCCAGGCGATCGACCGGCTCGGCTCGAAGCTGCAGGTCGAGGCCGTCGCCACCGACGGCACGGTCGAGGCGGTTTCGGTGCGGGACGCCCGCGCCTTCGCCGTCGGCGTGCAATGGCACCCGGAATACTGGGTCAAGTCGGACAGCAATTCGGTGAAAATATTCCGTGCCTTCGGCGATGCGGTTCGGCTGCACGCCGCAGCGAAGGCGGGCGCGCGGGCCGCAGCGGAATAATCACTCGCCGGATTTTTTATCACGGGTGGCCGCCAGCGACAGCAGCGGCAGCGCCGGGGCATAGGATTCGTAGCCGTCGCCATCGGCAGCCACGAAGGTGACGATTGGATCGGTGCCATTGGCGCTGAAGGCAACGGTGCCATCGTTTTGCTCGCGCCAGAACTTCGCCTGTTCTATGCCCGGCAAGAGCCGACGGCATTTGGGAGCAACGGTGAGCAACGACAAACCGTCCGAAATTTCGGCTCCGCGGCTGACTGCACAGACCGCCTCATCGCCATTGGCGACCAGCCTGTAGCTGTTGGACGGGGCGGCCTCGTTGGCTACGCTTTCCCGGCTGCCGCCATGAAACAGCTGAATGCCACCAAACAGCGCTGCGGCAGCGATCAATGCGGAAAGTGCTTTCATCATTCTTCATCCACGTACACGGACAGGTTGAACAATGATTCCAAAGGGTTAAGCTGACGTTAATAAATGTGGCAGCCACCGATCAGTTTCTAGCCTTCACATGCGCCGTCTCGGGCACCGGCGTCAGCGGCCGGCGCTCGGTGAACCAGGACACCAGATTGTCGACGCACAGATCCGCCATGGCGCGGCGTGTATGGTCCGAGGCCGAGCCGACATGCGGCAGCAGCGAGGTGTTGGGCGCGTCGAGCAGCGCCTTGGGCACGTTCGGTTCGTCGGCAAAGACATCGAGGCCGGCAGCGGCGATGGTGCCGTTGGCAAGGGCTGCCGCAAGCGCTGCCTCATCGACCGTGCTGCCACGGCCGATGTTGACGAAGACGCCGTTGGCGCCAAGCGCCGACAGTATCTCGGCATTGACCGCCTTCTCCGTCGAGGCGCCCCCCGGCGCGACCGAAATCAGCGTATCCACGGCTTCGGCAAGCCCTTTCAGGGTCGCATGATAGTGGTAGGAAAGACCTTCGACACGGCGCCGGTTGTGGTAGGCGACCGGCAAGCCAAAGGCTTCCAGACGCCGGGCAATGGCCTGCCCGATGCGGCCCATGCCGAAAATACCCACACTGCGCCCGCGCAAGGTCAGCCGGCTCAGCGGATAGTTGCCCTTGCGCACCCAGCTGCCGTCGCGCAGCCAGGTCTCGGCGCGCGGCAGGTCGCGGATGGTGTTGATCAACAGCCCGATCGTGGTGTCGGCGACCTCCTCGGTCAACACGTCGGGCGTGTTGGTGACCATGATGTTTTTCGCCGCCGCATGACCGACATCGACCGAATCATAGCCGACGCCGAAGGAAGCGATGAGTTCGAGGTTGGGCAATGCATCCATCATCGCCGCGTTGATGCCGGCGAACGAAGCGACGCCGCGCACATCACTGCGCATCTCGTCGGTGACGAGCGCCGGATCGGCGCGTTCAATTCTGACACGCCTGAACGTGCGGTTGATGCGGTCGACCGCGTGGTCGTTGAAATCGCCCGGCACCAGGATGGCGACGGTCTGCAACTGTTCGGCCTTGGTCATGCACGCTCCACCGGCTTGCCGGTCGACTGACGCACATGCAGTTCCGGCTTGATCAATTCCTGCGAGGGTCGCACCGTCTGCCCGTTGAGCTTGTCGAGCAGCGCGCTGGCGGCGCGGCGGCCAACCTCGCGCTGGCCGTTCCAGACTGTGGTCAGCGCCGGCGTCGCGATCGCCGCCTCTTCGAGGTCGTCATAGCCGGTGACCGAGATGTCGACGCCCGGCACCAGGCCGGCGCGGGCAATGCCGTTCATCAGACCGATGGCGACGAGGTCGTTCCAGCAGCAGGCTGCCGTCGGTCTGTCCTTCAGCGCCAGGAACTGTCCGGCGGCCTCGAAGCCGGCCTGCTTGGTGCGCGGCCCGGCGATGCGCCAGGACGGCCTGACTTCCAGCCCGGCCGCCTCCATCGCGTTGACATAGCCTTGGTAGCGGTCACGGCCGGTCGAGGTCTGGTCGGTGCCGCCGATCATGGCAATGCGCTTGTGGCCGAGCGAGATCAGGTGGTTGGTGGCGAGGCCTGTTCCATAAGAGTCGTCGCCGCGAAAGACCGGCACGTCGGCACCCTCGACGGTGCGCGCGATCAGCACAGCCGGCAGGCCGTTCTCCTCGGCCATCACGATGTCGGAAGCCGGCGTGCCGATCGCCGGCGACATGATGACGCCGTCGGCGCCGAGTTGCAAAAGCGTATCGATGAAAGTGCGCTGCTTTTCGAGCTGATCATAGTGGTTGGACAGGATGAAGGTTTGCCGGCTGCGGTCGAGCTCGCTTTCGATCGAGCGCAGGATCTCGGCGAAGAACGGGTTCATGATGTCGTGCACGACGACGCCGACAATGCCGGAACGCGAGGTGCGCAGGCTGGCGGCGCGTCGGTTGTAGATATAGCCGATGGCGCGGGCATGTTCCTTGATGCGGTCACGGGTGGTCCCGGCAACAAGAGGGCTGTCGCGCAGCGCCAGCGAGACCGTGGCCGTGGACACGCCGAGCGCATCCGCGATCGTCGAAAGCTTGATTTTTTGTGCCAGCGACGTGTGCTCCCCGGACCTGACTTTCCAGACCTAAACTGTTTAAAGGCGGCGTTATGCCACCGATCGGGGGCAAATCAAAGTTTTTTTGCCAACGCCTCGGCCTCGACGTCCGAGGCCGCGCGGCTCCGCAGCCGAAGCCTATGCTCGCGATGGACGATGTAGAGGCCGCTGGCGACGATGATGGCGGCGCCGACCAGCGTCCAGCGGTCGGGAAACTGCTTGAAGACGATCCATCCGGAAATGATCATCCACACCATCTGCGAATAGGGATAGGGCGCCAAAGCCGTAGTCGTCGCCAGCCGGTAGGCCTGGACGAGCAGCCAGTGACCGACGCCGCCGAACACGCCGAGCATCAGCAGCACGAACCAGTGCCAGCCGTCATGCGGCAGGGAAAACGAAAACGGCAGCAGGGGCAACAGCAGCAGCGCCGGCGCCAGCGCCGAAAACAGGATGAGGCTCTCCGATGTCTCGGTCGCCGACATGCGGCGCGTCATGATGACGTAGAAGCAGTTCGACAGCATCGAGCCGAGCGCGAAGAGATGTCCGATGCCGAACACGCCGACGCCCGGTCGGGTGATGATGAGGACGCCGGCAAAGGCCGCCAGGATGGCCAGCCAGCGCCGCCAGCCCGCCCACTCGCCAAGCAGCGGACCGGCCAGCGCCGTGATCACCATCGGCCCAAAGAAATAGATCGAGGTTGTCTCGGCCAGTTGCAGGGATTTGAGCGCCAGGACATTGAATATGGTCGATCCGAACAGGAAAGCCCCGCGCAGGATATGCGCAGGCAGGTTGACCGGGCGAAACCGCATGGGTTGGCGCCAGCCGCGCAACAGGGTGCCGACCAGGATGACATGCACGGCAAAGCGCACCCAGGCAACGACCAGCACGGAAATGCCGGCGAGGACGAGGTATTTGCTTGATGTGTCGAGGAAGGTGAAGCAGACGTAAGTGGAAAGCATGCACAGGATCGCCACCGGGGGCGTCGCGCTTTCTACATGTCTTTGGGGAGCACTCACTTGCAGGCCGGGTGGGAGCTGGGCTGGACCCACCTTTGCGGGAATTGCCGGCTCCCGGCAAGCCAATTGTCGGCTGTCGCCACGCCAAAGCCGGCTGGCACAACAAGTGTCGGCGGCAGGCTTAGTCGATGCCTTTGAAAGCTACGGGTGCATACGGGCGCCCTTGGTGATCTTATCGACCAGCTTCTTGTCGGCGCGAAGCGCGATCCCGACCACCTTGGCGTCTTCAGGCGCAAATTCGGCGAAGACGGCCCGGTTGGCCGCGTCAAAGCCGGTCGAAAACATCTCCTCGACATAGAGCGAGGTGGTCACGCCGCGCTCCAATGTGCGCCGGTGGATCGTGCCCAGCGTGGCCTGGTCGGCGGACAAAACGATGACCGGCTGGATCGACAGCGGGTTGTAGAGATTGCCGGCGCGGTCGCGATAGGGTTCGCCGATGATGTCGCGAAACTGGGCGACAATGCCGCTGGTCAGGAAGGCCGTGACGTTGAGTTTCTGCCAGACCGGCAGATCTTCCCTGAGCACGATTGCAAATTTCGTATCGAACATGAGACATTGGCCATTCGGTTTGTGCCCCAATGCGAGGCTTACGGAGACGATGTCGCACGATCTAGACAGCCAGGCCTTCGAGGGTCTTGGACGTTTGTGCATCGATGCGGCGGAAAACCGTATTATCTCCGGTCCCGATCCCGCAGGCATGGAGCGGATCGAGGCACGCTTCCATGGCAGCGCGTTCGACCTGCATCGCCACGACACCTATGCGATCGGGGTAACGCTGCACGGTGTGCAGACGTTTCGCTATCTTGGTGCTGCGCGTCACAGCCTTCCAGGCCAGATCATCGTGCTACACCCCGACGAACTGCATGACGGCGGCGCCGGCACCGAGGACGGCCTGCGCTACCGAATGCTCTATTTGGAGCCGTCGCTGATGCTCGACTGCCTTGGCGGCGCTTCGCTGCCTTTTGTGAGGGATGGCGTGGTGACGGACGCGGCCTTTTGCGCAACGCTGCTTTCGGCGCTGGGGCCGCTGGAGCAGGAACTCGACGACCTGTTCGTCGACGACTTCCTGGTCCAACTGATGCAAAGCCTGACCCGGCATGGCGGCCAGCCGGCAAAGCCGATGACCCGGACGGCGTGGCGGGCGGCTGCACTGGCGCGCGACTATCTCACGGAAAACCTGACCCGGCCGGTGCGCTCCGGCGAACTGGAAGCGATAACCGGGCTCGACCGCTATGCCTTGTCACGGCATTTCCGCGCGGCGTTCTCGACCAGTCCGCATCGCTTCCTGGTGATGCGCCGGCTTCAGCGTGCGCGGCGGATGATCGCCGCCGGCGAACCGTTGGCGCAGATCGCAGTCGAAGCCGGCTTCAGCGACCAGAGCCATTTCATCAGGCACTTCAAGAAGGCGTTCGGCATGACACCGGGACGCTGGTCGTCGCTGATCCAGGGCTCTGCCGCGGCGGCTTGATCGCCTGCCGCGACAATCCGCCGGTCAGTCGTCCGACTCGGCGTCGTCGTCGATGAGCACCAGTTCCTCGTTCGAGAGGTTGGCCTCGATGCGGGCAAGCAGTTTGAACAGCGACTTCTGGTCCTTCTTGTCGAGGCCCTTCAGCGCCTGCTTTTCGGTCTTCTTCACCGATTTCTCGATGGCGTGGATGATGTCGCGGCCTGTATCGGTGAGGAAGATGTGGGCCTGGCGGGCATCGGCTTCAGAAGTGCGCTTCTCCAGGAAACCCTGGGCCTGCAGCCGGTTGATGGTCTTGGTGATCGTCGGCGGGCGCACGCCGAGACGTCCGGCAAGATTGCCCGGCGTCTGGCCGTCCTCACGGTCGAGCGCCAGCATGATCTGGTCCTGGCCGGCATAGAAGCCGTGCGCCAGAAGCCGGGCAGCCAGCGCCGTCCTTGCCAGCCTTGCCGCGGAATGCAGCCGGCTCATTGTCGCAGTCTTGTCCGCCTTGGCCATGGTCTTCCCTCTTCGGCCGTACCGGTGCGGGCAGCATAGAGGCAGCCGGCCGGTTGGCAATCGACGATCAAAAAGATTCCGGCGCTTCAAACAGCTTTGCCGGCAAGCATTGTGGTGTCCGCCGTGCTAATGCCAGATGTTTATTTCAGTTAGATGACAAACGAATTCGTGACCGGAGTTTTCGCCGCTGACAAGGTGCGTGAGGGAACGCTCAGCCGGGCTTCACCGCCACGATCATCAGCGCCTGATAGGCATCCTCCAACTCGCGCAGCGCAGCCTGCGATTGCGGTCCTGCCCGCCTGGCGATGCCGTCATCGGCGTTTGAAGTGTCGCGCTTGCCGGGCCGGTCATTGTAGGGCGCGACAGAGGTGAAGATCTGCTCGCTGAGGCTGTCGGGGAAGAACAACTGGCCGGTCATCACCGACCTGTCGTCGGGGAAGACCTTGAAATGGATGTGGGTGGTGCGGCCGCGATACCAGCCGGGATAGATCGTGGCGAAGGAGACGATGCCGCTTGCATCGGTTTTCTGCCAACCACGCAGGAAGGTCTGGCCCGATGTGTCGACGTCGCGGCCGTCACCCTGTCCGGGATAGCCGGAATAGGCGCCCTGCGCGTCGCAATGCCAGATATCGACGCGGGCGCCGGCAAGTGGGCGGCAGTCCACGTCGACAACCTGCAGCCGGACGTCAAGGGCAATACCTTTCTTGCCTTCGGTGACATCGGCACGTTCGAGTTTCGGGTCGAAATAGAACGGTCCCTCGGTCACTTCAGGCGTAATGGTGCAGACACCGGCGCCGTTTTCGAACAAGGCCAGTCCGGCATAGGGTGAAGCCTGGGCAGCCGAAGATTGAGCGGCCATTGCCGAGGCCGGCAGGAAGGCACCACCTCCGGCGGTGACCGCGATCAACCCGAGCGCCTGGCGCCGGCTCAATGAGAAGGAGGATGGCTTGCCGGACATATCTTGCCTCTCAAATTGATCTTCCGCATCCCGAGCTAGGCAATCACAGCGGCTTTCGCCAGCCAAAATCCGGTATTGTAGCAAGCCGGTTTGGCCCATCGGTTTGCCCCGTGCAAAAGCCCGGCACACATCCTATATGGAACCGACAATCCCTTTTGAGGGCCGGATCTTTCGCGGCCCAGCACTTTCGAGGCAAGCCATGAGCGACGCACAGACGCAAATCCCCGTAACCGTTCTCACCGGCTATCTCGGCGCCGGCAAGACGACGCTGCTCAACCGCATCCTGTCGGAAAACCACGGCAAGCGCTACGCCGTCATCGTCAACGAGTTCGGTGAAATCGGCATCGACAACGATCTGATCGTGGAATCCGACGAGGAAATCTACGAGATGAACAATGGTTGTGTCTGCTGCACGGTGCGCGGCGACCTGATCCGTGTCGTCGAGGGCCTGATGCGCCGCCCCGGCCGCTTCGACGCCATCGTCGTCGAGACCACCGGGCTCGCCGATCCGGTGCCGGTGGCGCAGACCTTCTTCATGGACGACGATGTGCGCTCCAAGACCAGGCTTGACGCGGTGGTGGCGCTGGTCGACGCCAAGCACCTGCCGTTGCGGCTCAAGGATTCCAGGGAAGCCGAGGACCAGATCGCCTTCGCCGACGTCGTCGTGCTCAACAAGACCGACCTCGTCACGTCAGAAGAAGTCGCCAAGGTCGAGGCAACGATCCGCGCCATCAATCCGGCGGCAAAGATCCATCGTACCACCCGCGCCGGCGTCGACCTGACCGAAGTACTCGACCGCGGCGCTTTCGATCTGTCCCGGGCACTGGAAAACGATCCGCACTTCCTCGAGGCGCATGACGATCACGATCATCATGACCACGACGGCCACGATCACCACCACCATGATCATGACGGGCACGACCACCACCATCACGCGCATGCTTCGGACATTCATGACGTGACGGTGCAATCGGTGTCGCTGCGCGGCGGCGAGATGGATCCGAAGAAATTCTTCCCCTGGATCGAGAAGATCACCCAGATGGAAGGCCCCAACATCCTGCGGCTGAAAGGCATCATCGCGCTCAAGGGCGACGACGAGCGCTATGTCATCCAGGGCGTGCACATGATCATCGAAGGCGACCATCAGCGCGCCTGGAAAGACGGCGAAAAGCACGAGAGCCGGCTGGTGTTCATCGGCAGGGAACTCGACGCCGAGCGGCTGAAGAAGAGTTTTGACGCCTGCCAGGCGGCTTGATTTCCAAGCCTTATAACGCTAGCGCTGCCCCTTCTGTCCTTCTCCCCTTGTGGGAGAAGGTGGCCGTGCGAAGCTCGGTCGGATGAGGGGTGCTCCAGCTGGGCACCGACGGCGATCCGTCCAACACCCCTCAACCGTCTCGGCGCTGCGCGCCGATCCACCTTCTCCCACAAGGGGAGAAGGTTGGCGCCACACCTGGCCGCGCTGGCGACTTCCCGGGGATGGCAACAAACTTCATTGGAATGGTTCCCTGATGCCCACAGTCGCCCCCCTAGACCTCGAAGGCCATTGCATCGCCGCCGTCTTTCTCGGCGACGTGCCGCATTTCGCGATGGCCGACGGCGCCATCCATCGGCTCGACCATGGCCACAAGACGGTTCAGGCCAATGACGGGCTGCTCGCCGCCTTCCATGATGCGGCCAATGACCGGCTGATCACCGGCGGCGAGGACGGCAAGGTGTTTGCCGTGAAAACGGGCGGCGAGGCCACGGAATTGGCAAGCGCGGCCAGGAAGTGGATCACCAGCGTTGCCGCCGGGTCGCAAGGCGCCATCGCCTATGCCTCAGGCAAGACTGCCTTCGTGCGCTTCGCCGACGGCAAGACCAGGGAATTCGTCCATCCGCGTTCGGTGGAGGGGCTGGCCTTCTCGCCCAAGGGCATGCGCTTCGGCGTCGCCCGCTACAATGGCGCGACGCTGCATTTCCCGGCCGCCGAGGGCAAGCCCGTGGAACTCGAATGGGCCGGCGCCCATACCGGCATCACCTTCTCGCCGGATGGCGCCTTCCTCGTCACCACCATGCAAGAAAACGCATTGCACGGCTGGAAGCTCGCCGACGGCAAGCACATGCGCATGACCGGCTATCCCGGCAAGGTCAAAAGCCTGTCGTGGAGCGTGAAGGGCAAGTGGCTGGCGAGTTCCGGCGCGCCGGCGGCGATCGTCTGGCCGTTTTCCGGCAAGGACGGGCCGATGGGCAAGGCACCGCTGGAACTCGGCACGCGCGGCAACGCCATGGTGACGGCTGTCGCCTGTCACCCGAGCCAGGATGTCGTCGCCGTCGGCTATGATGACGGCATGGTGATGGCGGTGCGTTTTGCCGACGCCAAGGAAGTGCTGTTGCGGCGGCCGGGCAAGGGCGCCATCACCTCGATGATGTGGGACAAGGAAGAACGCCGCGTCGCCTTCGGCAGCGCGGCAGGCGACTGCGGCGTCATCGACATCACGGCCTGACCCCGCTCACTCCGCTCCGCACGACACTTTGCCGCTGATTTCAACCGGTTTGCCGTCCTGGTCCGTATCCGCCGCGGCGTCGTAGATGAAGAGCGTATAGCTCCCGTCGTAGACGCCTTCGTCGCTGGTCCTGGTCAGGATCGTCAGTTCGACCGAGTTGATCTTTTGCGCGGCCTCGTGCTCACGATAGATGTTCAGCCGCAATTCCTTGCCGTCGAGCCAGTACTGCGTCAGGTTGGAATCCTCAAACACGGTCTTGCGCAGGCTGTCGCTGGCAGGCCGGCTCAGAATTTCGAGGTTGCCGCGAAAGTTGAAGGTCGGCCCGCCCATGCCTCTGGTGACGCCGGCCTCGACCTCGAATGTCGCCGCCGTGTCGTCGGTGGAGCACCAGATGCCGCCCGACGCGAAGGCCGCGCTCGCCAACGACAGGTGCATCGCCACACAGATGACCGTCCTCATTACCCCTCCCCCCTCAATTTCCGCTCATATTGGCGCCGACTTCGGCAGCACGGTCAAGCGCCGCCGCCAAAGGCTGAGCCAACGCAGGACAGATGCGCGGCCAATTGCGGATGCAGACACGGATTGGCTAAGAGGAATCGACCAGAGGGGTTTTCATGCACAGCGATATGTCCAAGACGTCCATCGGCGGCATCGGCCGCGACCGCATTGCCGATCTGCGCGAGACCGAGGGGGCAGCCTTCCGCAAGGCGCGGCCGCAATCTCAGGCGAAGGTCGGCAACGGCCTGCCCGGCTTCTTCGGCGGCGTGCCGATGCACTGGATGAACGACTGGCCGACGCCGTTCCCGATCCTGGTCGACAGCGCCAAGGGCGCCACGATCACCGACATCGACGGAAACAAGCTCGACGATTTCTGCCTTGGCGACACCGGCTCGATGTTCGGCCATTCGCCGCCGCCGGTGGCGCGCGCCATCCGCCGCCAGGCCGGACGTGGCCTGACCTATATGCTGCCTTCGGAAGATGCGCTCGCCATCGGGCCGCTGCTGCAGCAGCGCTTCGGCCTGCCGTTCTGGCAGATCGCGACGACGGCGACCGACGCCAACCGCTTTGCGCTGCGCGTCGCCCGAGCCGTCACCGGCCGGGAGAAGATCCTTGTCTTCAACGGCTGCTACCATGGCTCGGTCGACGAGACGATGGTGCGGCTGATCGACGGCAAGCCCGTCAACCGGCCGGGATTGGCGGGGGAATTCCGCGACCTGACCCGTACGGCCAAGGTCATCGAGTTCAACGATATCTCAGCACTCGAAGCCGCGCTTGGGGATAAGGACGTCGCCTGCGTCATCGCCGAACCGGTGCTGACCAACTCCTGCATGGTGCTTGCCGATCCGGGCTACCATGACGCCCTGCGCAAACTGACACGCCAAGCCGGCACACTGCTTCTGATCGACGAGACGCACACGATCTCGACCGGCCCCGGCGGCTACACGAGGAAATATGGTCTCGACCCGGACTTCTTCGTCCTGGGCAAGCCGATCGCCGGCGGCGTGCCGGCCAGTGTCTGGGGCATGAGCGACGACGTCGCCTCGCGCTACGCGGACTACAACAGGACCAAGGAGCCGGGCTATTCCGGCATGGGCACGACGCTCTCGGCCAACCCGCTGCAGTTCGCAGCGATGCGCGCCGCGCTTGAAGAGGTAATGACGCCGGAAAATTATGACCGCATGGATCACCTGGCGCGGCGGCTCGATGCCGGGTTGACCGGCGTGATCGATCGCTATCGCCTGCCCTGGCATGTTTCCCGTGTCGGCGCCCGCGTCGAGTTCATCTGCGCGCCCGGTCCGCTGCGCAATGGCGCCGAGGCGGAAGTGGCGCATGCGCCGGAACTGGAGGCCGCCATCCATGTCGCGCTGGTCAATCGCGGCGTGCTGATCGCACCCTTCCACAACATGATGCTGATCTCGCCGGCGACCACTGCGACCCAGGTTAACCGGCTGATCACCGCCTTCGGCGCGGTTGCGGCAAAGCTTGCGGCATGAGACAAGCGGCGATGGACCATCCCAATGCCATAATGACCTCACCTTCGGGCTCGACATCCGCCGAGGCGCAAGCCTTTCTCGACGCCCATCCCGAGATCGAAGCCTTCGATATCGTGCTGACCGACGCCAATGGCGTCGGCCGCGGCAAGATCGTGCGCCGGCATGAGCTGAAGAGCATCTTCGAGGGCGGCCGCCATATGCCGATCTCGATCCTGGGCCTCGACATCACCGGCGAGGATGTGCACGAGACCGGGTTGATTTGGACGACCGGCGACGGCGATCTCAGGGCATGGCCGATCCCCGGTACGCTGGTGCCGCTCTACGGCACGAGCCCGCCGCGTGGCCAGCTGCTGATGGCGATGTACATGCTCGACGGCCGGCCGATGTCGTCGGATCCGCGGCTGGCGTTGGCTCGGCAAGTCGACATCCTGGCGGCCAAGGGCCTCTATCCGGCCGGCGCCTTCGAACTTGAATTCTTCCTGCTGGCCAATGAGCGCGATGCCGACGGCAAGGTGCAGCCGGCGCGCGCCGTGCTCGACGGCCGCGTCTCGGGCAAGACGGAAGTCTATTCCGTCGACCATCTGCACGGCATGGAGCCGCTGTTCTCCGACATCTATGCCGCAGCCAAGGCGCAAGGCATTCCGGCCGAGACGGTCATTTCCGAATATGCGCCCGGCCAGTACGAATTGACGCTGAACTACCGCAAGGATGTGATGCGGGCGGCCGACGACCTGGTCATGCTTAAGCGGCTGGTGCGGGCGCAGGCGCGCCGCCACGGCGTCACCGCCTGCTTCATGGCCAAGCCGATCGAGAAATACGCCGGCTCGGGCATGCATTTCCATGTTTCGCTGCAGGACAGAGCCGGCCGAAACGTCTTTGCCGAAGCCGGCGGCGAGAGCTGGTCGCTGCCGCTGCTGCAAGGGCTCGGCGGCCTCATCCAGACC
>NZ_RZRO01000060.1:0-42708 GCF_003997975.1 Mesorhizobium sp. M7A.F.Ca.US.005.03.1.1 | reverse complement strand
GCGCTGGCCCTTATGACGACTTCATCCAGATCGACGCATCGGTCAACCGCGGCAATTCTGGCGGCCCGACCTTCAACCTCAACGGCCAGGTCGTCGGCATCAACACCGCGATCTTCTCGCCGTCCGGCGGCAGCGTCGGCATCGCCTTCGACATTCCCGCTTCGACCGCCAAGCAGGTCGTTCAGGACCTGATGAAGAGCGGTTCCGTTCAGCGCGGCTGGCTCGGTGTCGAAATCCAGCCGGTCACCTCCGACATCGCTGAGTCGCTTGGTCTGAAGTCCAACAACGGCGCACTGGTTTCCAGTGCCCAGGACGATGGTCCCGGCAAGAAGGCGGGCATCACGGCCGGTGACGTGATCACCCAGGTCAACGGCAAGGACGTCGCTTCGCCGAAGGAACTGGCACGGCTGATCGGCGCCTACTCGCCTGGCAAGTCGGTTGACGTCACCGTGTGGCGCGACGGCAAGAGCCAGACGGTCAAGGTCGATCTCGGCAAACTGCCCTCGAGCGACAAGCAGGCCTCTGTCGACCAGTCGCAGCCTGCCGCTCCGGCAAAGCCCGACACGCTGGCCGATCTCGGCCTGACCGTCACCAAGTCCGAAAACGGCAAGGGGCTGGTGGTGACCGACGTCGATCCTGACAGCGATGCTGCCGATCGCGGCATCCAGCCGGGCGACGTCATCACATCGGTCAATTCGACCGAAGTGAACGGCACCGACGACGTCACCAAGGCGATGACCGAAGCGGTCAAATCCGGCCGCAAGGCGGTGCTGATGCAGATCACCCGCGACGACACCAATCGTTTCGTCGCGCTGCCCGTCGCCAAGGGCTGAGGTCGGCTCCGGAGCGTTCTCTCGGCCTTCCGAGGCGGGTGAGGGCGTTCCGGCGGCAAGTTGGACTTTTCCAGTGCGCCGGTTCAACACCCCCGAGCCGCCGTACGGGAAAGCATGGAGGAGCGCGCGTTAGTCAGTCATCGCGCCTTCCCCCGGCGGCAGCGGGCTTCCCATCGCCCGCTGCCGCACAATTTCAAAAGCGCTTCAACGATCCGATGCCAACGACATCGGCAGCGAGCAGCTTTATCGCGCACTGCTTCGAGCGATCTCGGTCGCGATGCGCTTTGGCAAAGGCCACAATGCAGATGTCTGCCACTCAACCTTCCGGCGAAATCGCGTATAACAGCCCTATGAAGATTCTCGTCATAGAAGACGATCGCGAGGCTGCGGATTACTTGCAGAAAGCTTTTGCCGAGGCCGGTCACACCGCGCATGTCGCCGGTGACGGCGAAACCGGCTTTGCGCTCGCCGACGCCGGCGACTACGACGTGATGGTGATCGACCGGATGATGCCGCGTCGCGACGGCCTGTCGGTCATTGCCGGTCTCAGGTCCAGGGGCAACACGACGCCGGTGCTGATCCTGTCGGCGCTCGGCGAGGTCGATGACCGGGTCACGGGTTTGCGCGCCGGCGGCGACGATTACCTGACAAAGCCCTATGCCTTCTCCGAGCTTCTCGCCCGCGTCGAGGTGCTGAACCGGCGCGCCAGTGCCAAGGAAGCGGAAACCGTCTACCGCGTCGGCGATCTCGAACTCGACAGGCTGTCGCATTCGGTCCGCCGTGCGTCACGCGAGATAACGCTGCAGCCGCGTGAGTTCCGCTTGCTCGAATATCTGATGCGGCATGCCGGCCAGGTGGTGACGCGCACCATGCTGCTGGAAAATGTCTGGGACTACCATTTCGATCCGCAGACCAATGTCATCGACGTCCATGTCTCCCGGCTGCGCGGCAAGATCGAGAAGGGCTTCGACAAGCCCATCCTGCATACGGTTCGCGGCGCCGGCTATATGCTGAAGAGTGGTTAGCTGCGGCATGGCTCTTTCCGTGCCAGCCATCATGAAGACGACGGCAGCGCGGCTTTCGGCGCTCTACTTCCTGCTCTTCGCGCTCTGCGCGGTGGCGCTCGTCTTCTACATGACCTCGCTGTCGGCGCGAATGCTGACCGCGCAGACGCAGGAGACCATCAATGACGAAGTGCTCGGCCTTGCCCGCGCCTATCAGCGCGGTGGCCTGCCGGTACTGGTCCGCGTGGTCGAAGCGCGCTCGCGCCAGCCCGGCGCAAACCTTTACCTGATCGCCGACGCCAACGGCCAGATCCTGACCGGCAACGTGCAGAGCCTCGAACCTGGCGTTCTCGAAACCGAAGGCTGGACCAGCAGTCCGTTCTCTTATCAGCGCTTTGGCGAGGGAGAGCTCGAGCGCCTGCGCAACCTTCCCGCCGAGCAGGGTACCACCACCCAATCCGAGCAGAACGATGCGCAGGCGCAGGGCGAAAAAGGCCACAACGCCATTGCGCTGGTGCTGCGGCTGCCGAACCAGATGATCATGCTGGTCGGCCGCGACCTTGGCGAGCCGGAACGGTTTCGTGCCGTCATCCGCCGTGCGCTGATGCTGGCGCTCGGCATGATGGGGCTGGGCGGATTGCTGATCTGGTTTTTTGTCGGCCGCGCTGCGCTGAAGCGCATCGACAGCGTGTCGGAAGCCAGCCGTCGCATCATGGGCGGCGATCTGTCGGGCAGGCTGCCGGTGACGGGGGTTGGCGACGAGTTCGACCGGCTCTCCGAAAATCTCAATGCCATGCTGGCCAGGATCGCCACGCTCAACGAAGGCTTGAAGCAGGTTTCCGACAACATCGCGCATGATCTGAAGACGCCGCTGACCCGGCTGCGCAACCGGGCCGAAGCGACGCTTTCGGGCAAGCAAAAGCCCACCGACTACCGGCAGGCGCTGGAAGGCACCATCGCCGAGTCGGACCAGTTGATAAAAACCTTCAACGCCATCCTGATGATCTCCCGGCTGGAGGCTGGCTACTCGTCTGAAAATACGAACCGCGTCGATCTTGCGGAAGCCGTACGCGATGTCGTCGAGCTCTATGAGCCGGTGGCGGAAGAGGCGGGCGTGTCGCTGGAAGCAGACGCGCACGAGGCGGTGTCCGTCAACGGCAACCGCGAACTGATCGGCCAGGCGCTGTCGAACATCGTCGACAACGCTATCAAATATTCGACCGGCGCCAATGCCCAGCCGGCGGTGCGCGTCACGCTCGAGCGAACCGGTGCGGACGTTCGCCTGTCGGTTGCCGACAATGGCCACGGCATTCCCGACGATGGCGACCGCGCGCGTGCCACGGAACGTTTCGTGCGGCTGGAGAAGAGCCGTTCGCAACCGGGTTCGGGTCTTGGCCTCAGCCTCGCCAAGGCCGTCATGACATTCCACAATGGCCGGCTTGAACTCTTGCCTGGCAATCCTGGATTATCCGTGGTCATGAGTTTCCCGGTTCGGGAGGATCACTGATGAGCACGGCTGCAAGAGCGAAAGATTGGCTGCTGAAGCCGGCGGCCAGGCTTGTTCCGCTGGACGAGGACCGTGCGCGGCTGGAACTGGCCGAGATCGCGTCCGCCGCACGCGAAGAAGGGGTGACGCGGCTGGCCAAGTTTCTGGCCGGCAAAGGGGAGGGCCAGGATTTCCTCGCCGCCGTCTTCGATCTGTCGCCGTTCCTGCGCGATACGGCACGTCGCCGGCCGCAAATCCTGGACGGGCTGTTCGAGCAGACAATCGAGGCTCGGCTGAAAGCGATCGGCGCCGCCATAGACCTGGCGCATTTGGCGGAGACCCTTTCGGAATCCGGCCTGATGATGGAGCTGCGCCAGTGGAAGTCGGAGGCGCATTTCCTCATCGCGCTGGCCGATCTTGCCGGCGAGGCCGAAACGGCGCTGACGGTCCGGCGGTTGAGCGACCTCGCTGACGCCTGTACCCGTGCCGCCGTCGACTTCCTGCTGCGCGACGCGCACGGCCAGGGCAAACTCAAACTGCCGGATGTCGACAACCCGTCGAAACAGTCGGGTTGGATCCTGCTCGGCATGGGCAAGCTCGGGGCACATGAGCTGAATTTTTCCTCGGACATCGATCTGGTGGTTTTCTTCGATCCGGAAGCACCGGCGGTCGTCGACCCGCTCGACGCCACCGAATTGTTTTCGCGGCTGACGCGCCGCCTGGTTCGCGTCCTGCAGGACCGCACCGAGCACGGATATGTCTTCCGCACCGATCTGAGGCTGCGCCCCGACCCCGGTTCGACACCGCTGGCGATCCCGGTTGAGGCGGCACTGCGCTACTATGAGGCGCGCGGCCAGAACTGGGAGCGCGCCGCCATGATCAAGGCACGTCCGGTAGCCGGCGATCTGGCCGCGGGCGCTGCCTTCCTCAAGGAGCTTCAGCCCTATATCTGGCGCAAATACATGGATTACGCGGCGATTGCCGACGTCCATTCGATCAAGCGCCAGATCCACGCCCACAAGGGCCATGGTGAGATCGCGGTCAAGGGCCACAACGTCAAGCTCGGGCGCGGCGGCATTCGCGAGATCGAATTCTTCGTCCAGACCCAGCAGCTTATCGCCGGCGGACGCTTCCCTGAACTGCGTGGCCGCGAGACCGTGCCGATGCTCGGCGAGCTTGCGACACGCGGCTGGATCACCATCGAGGCGCGCGATGCGCTCGCCCGCCAGTACTGGTTCTTGCGCCGCGTCGAACATGCCGTGCAGATGGTTGCCGACGAGCAGACCCACACGCTGCCGGAAGATGACGAAGGCTTGGAGCGCATCGCCCGCATGCTCGCCTTTGCCGATGCTTCTGCCTTTTCCCAGGCGTTTCGCGCCTCGCTGCAGCAGGTCGAACGCCACTACGCGGCACTGTTCGAAACAGCACCCGAACTGTCGACAGGCATCGGCAATCTCGTCTTCACCGGCGATGTCGACGATCCCGATACGCTGCAGACCTTGCACGGCCTCGGCTTCCAGCGGCCAAGCGACATCTGCCGCGTCATCCGAGGCTGGCATTTCGGTCGCTATCGCGTCACTCAGTCGGCGGAGGCGCGCGAGCGGCTGACGGAATTGACGCCGGCTCTGCTGCGCTCCTTCGGCCAGACGCGCCGGGCCGACGAAGCGCTGATGCGCTTCGACGAATTTCTCGCCGGCCTGCCGGCCGGCATCCAGCTGTTTTCCCTGCTGCAGTCCAATCCGGCCCTGCTCAAGCTCCTGGCAACGATCATGGGTGCGGCGCCCCGGCTGGCGGCGATCATCACCCGCCGGCCGCATGTCTTCGATGGTCTGCTCGACCCGGCCTTGCTGACGGAGCTACCGGACCGCGCCTATCTGTCGGCACGGCTTTCCGCCTTTGTCGAGGGCGACCGGCTTTATGAGGACGTGCTCGACCGGCTGCGCATTTTTGCTTCCGAGCAGAAATTCCTGATCGGCGTCCGGCTGCTCGCCGGCTCGATCGATCCGGCGCGCGCCGGCCGCGCCTTCTCCGATCTGGCGGATCTCACCATCGAGGCTGCGTTGCAGGCGGTGACGGCCGAATTCGCGGCGCGCCACGGCACCATTGCCGGCGGCGTGGTTGCGCTGCTCGGCATGGGCAAGCTCGGCAGCCGCGAGCTGACCGCCGGATCGGATGTCGACCTGATCCTGCTTTACGACCACGCGCCGGACGCCGAGGAGTCCGATGGCGACAAGCCGCTGGCGCCTTCGCATTACTACACCCGCATGACGCAGCGGCTGATCGCGGCCGTGTCGGCGCCGACGGCGGAGGGCGTGCTCTACGAACTCGACCTGCGCCTGCGGCCATCCGGAAACAAGGGTCCTGTGGCAACCCATATCGATGCCTTCAAGAAATACCAGCGCCAGGAGGCCTGGACCTGGGAGCACATGGCGTTGGCACGCGCCCGCGCCATTGCCGGTGACGCCAGCCTGTGCGGCGAGGTTGAAGCGGAAGTGGCGGCGGTGCTTGGTCAGCCGCGCGACGCCGCCAAGGTGATGGCCGAGGCCTCGGAGATGCGCGCTATGATCGAGAAGGAAAAGCCGCCGCGCGACCTGTGGGACATCAAGCTGATCCCCGGCGGCCTGATCGATCTCGAATTCATCGCCCAAGTGGCTGTCATCACCGGGCAGGTAGGCGCCGGGCCGCGCGTTACCGGTACCGCCGAAATCCTTTCGCGCCTGTCACCGGGCTTCGCCAATGCCGGGGCGAGGCAGGAGCTTTTCGACGCCTATGCGCTCTATCTGGCGCTGACCCAGATGACGCGGCTGTGCCTTACCGGAGCCTTCGAGCGCGACGACGTTCCGCCGGGGCTTTCGGATCTGCTTCTGGCGGTGACCGACCTGCCGGATTTCGGTGTGCTCGAAGCACATCTCAAGGAGACGTCGCAGAAGGTCAGGAAGGATTTCGACCTTTTGCTTCGTGCGGGATGACCGGGAAGCGATCGTCCCTTGGAATCGGGGACGTTTCGTGGTCCTCCAGTCTCATGCAGCTACTCTGTTCGCCGAATCTGCTGCAGCGCCCGGCTTGCGTGAGACTGCAAAATCCGGTCGCGCAGATAGGCATAGAAACGCGGCGGCAGCATGCCATAGTCGAATCGGGACGGTTTGCTCCCCGCGATAGGCCTGAGATGATCGGGACCCGGCCAGAGGAAATGATTGGTTTCGGTGACGACGATCCATGATGGCGTGTCATCGAGGCCGAGATAGGCCTTGAGGGGCGCAGGTATTTCTACTGCATCGGCAGGATCAGCTGGTGGCGAGTGTGTGACCGGAACGACCGTTATGACTTCACGGCCCTCCACGACCGCGCGGCGACAATGGCGCATGGTCGGTTTTTGCGACCTTCTTCGGCACCCTTTTCGTGTTCTCTCACCCAGAGGTAAGAATAGGAAATCACCAGACCCGGGATAGGTTTGGGCAGGCTCACGGTGTCCAGTCTTTGAGCATTGCATCAAGCCCGGCATATTCGCTCGATACGGCGCTTTCGGCGATGGCGTTAAGCGTCTCGTCGTCCAGCTCTTCCACAGGACGGGCGACCCGTCCCTTGACCAAGACCTCGAACATCGCCGCCGACAGGAGTACCGTGTGGGTCCGGCCATTCTTTGTGATTGCGACCGGCGCACGCTGGGCAGCATCCTGAAAACGCCCGACATTCTGCTGGAATTCCGTTGAAGTCACTCGCATGACAAGGCCTTTCTTTTTTATCCAAAATAGATAAAATAGATAACTTTGTCAAAGCGTTTCAGCTCGCGTCCACGAGGTGGATCAGGCCTGGGATGGTGATAAAAACTTCACGCTGCAACCTTGACGGCCAGCACGCTCTTCTTCACCGGAATGCGCACCGACACGATCGTGCCGACACCTTCGCTCGACCGGATCTTCAGCGCGCCGCCCTGAAGCTCGGCCAGCGAACGTGAGATGGCAAGGCCAAGGCCGGACCCGGCATGGCTCTTGGAGAACTGGTTCTGCACCTGTTCGAACGGCCGTCCGAGCTTTCCGAGCGCCTCCTTGGGGATGCCGCAGCCATTGTCCTCGATCGTCAGCACCAGCGCGCCGGATGTGTTGCGGGCCCTGACCGATATGTGGCCGCCCTGGCCGGTGAACTTCACCGCATTGGACAAAAGGTTGATGACGATCTGCTTGATCGCACGGCGATCGGCGACCAGCGTCAGCGCATCGGCAATGCGCGTTTCCACGGTGATGGCCTTTTGCGCCGCCTGCAGCGAAACGACGCGTACGGTTTCGCTGATCAGCGGGCCGAGGTCGATCTCTTCCCGGTCCAGAGAGAACTGGCCGGCCTCGATCTTGGACATGTCGAGAATATCGTTGATGACGCCCAGCAGGTACTTGCCGCTGCTGTTGATGTCGGTGGCATATTCCTCGTAGCGCTCCGATCCGAGCGGGCCGAACAGCCCTTGTTCCATCAGTTCGGAGAAGCCGATGATGGCGTTCAGCGGCGTGCGCAACTCATGCGACATGTTGGCCAGGAATTCGGATTTGGCCCGGTTCGCCGCTTCGGCCCGTTCGGTTTCCTTCATGTATTTGCGGTTGAGGTCGACCAGTTCGCGCGAACGCTCCTCTTCGGCCCGCCGCGCGAGGCTGAGATCATGGATCGTTGCCATCAGCCGTCGCTCACTGTCGACCAGCTTCTCCTGGTGCAGCTTGATCTGGGTGATGTCGGAACCGACCGAGACGATGCCGCCGTCCCGGGTCTTCAGTTCGTTGACCTGCAGCCAGCGGCCGTCGGCCAACTGCCGCTCGAAAGTGGCGCCGCCCTGCAGGCCGCTGGTGTGGGCAAGCCGCCTTTCGGAAGCAAAGGCCAGCATGCGTTCTTCCAGCGCCGCGCGCGCGGTGCCCGGCATCACGTCGCGGTCCGAAAGCCCGTTGTCCTGCTGGTATTTGGAATTGCACATGATCAGGCGCTGCGTCGAATCCCACAGCACGAAGGATTCGTTGATGTTCTCGATCGCCGTTCTGAGGCGAAGGTCGGCAGCCTCGGAACGCAGCGCCAGATGACGCTGTTCGGTGACGTCGACGGCGATGCCGATCAGCTGGATCTCCGGCGCTTCCGGATCGATGACCTGTGCCCGTGCGCGCATCCAGACCCATTGGCCATCGGCATGGCGCATGCGGAACACCTGATCGATGTGATCGATCTCGCGTGCGACGATTCTGTTGGCGAGCTCGAACAGGTCGCCGTCCTCGGGATGGATGATCTGATCGACCTCGCCGAAGGACAGCATCGTTTCGCAAGGCTTGTAGCCGAGCATGTCGTACATCGAGCGCGACCAGTACATCTTGCCGCGCACCATGTCCCAGTCCCACAGGCCGCAGCGGCCGCGAACCAGCGCCATGTCGATGCGCTGATGCGCTTCGAGGTAGATGCGGTCGGCCGCCTGCGCACGTGCCGCCTGGCCGAAATAGGCATAGAGGATGACGATCAGCACACCGGCCGTCAGCACGAACAGGGTGACGTTCAGCGAAACGGTCTTGCGCCAGGCATCGAAAACCGCGTCCTGTGGCACCAGGGCCGCCGATGCACCCTTTCCGCCATTCGCCAGGCTGACCGCGGCGTACCAATCCCGTCCGTCGATGTTGACGTCCATGACGCCCGCACGATCGCCGAACATGAACAAGGGCTGGCCGCCCTCGACGAGGCCGTCCAGCGAATGGCCCTGCCATGGCATCGAGCGTGGCGTCACCGCGACGATCTTGAAAGCGCTGTCGGTGATGACAAGCACATGGCTGCGGCCCATCGCGCCCTGACGGCTGGTGGTCTCCAGCAGATCCTGTATGGCGCCGGGCACCGTTTCCGAGGTGGTGGCGAGCGAACTGGCCAGCTGGCCCGCCGCCAGCGTCAGGATCGCCTTGGCATTGCGCTCGACATCGTCGCGCTCGTTCATCAGCGACAGCACGCGCAACGCCGCGATGACGATCAGGAAGGTGATGATGAGGACGGGTATTGATCGGCGCAGCAGCGGCTCGGCGGCCAGAAGCCGCCGGTAGGCCGGTTCGGCGATGAGTCGCGTATTCCCGGCAAGACCGTCGCCGCGCGTCTCACGATGCGCAAAAACCGTCCCTCCGGGCGCGCCCCACGCGTCCGCCTTCGCCATAAATGGCACTCCCCGAATTTGCCTATGCTGCTTGGTGATCCGGCAAACGCCGCACTTCCGAATCGTCAGTAAAGAATCAAAGGTGATTCGCCTTGTCCAGTGGTCCGGCGAAAAAAGATTAAAAATCGACTAAAATAATGGGCTTTCGCTGGCGCAGCGCCTAACGGAAGCCGCTGCTGTCAGGTCCTGGTTGAAATTCACCAGCTTGGCGGCGTGCACGGATCTCCCTTCTGCCACAACAAGGGGAGAAGAAAGAGAGCGGCTAAGCCAGCGTGCGCTCGACAATATCCCGCAGATCCGCCGACAGGTTTTCGGCGCCGGCGATCGAGAGCAGCGCTTCCCTGGCCTTCGCCTGCCGCAAGGGTTCGAGCGAACGCCAGGATCTGAGCGCCGTCGCCAGCCTTGCCGCCACTTGCGGGTTGCGCTTCTCAACCTCGAGGACGGTTTGAGCAAAGAACCAGTAGCCTTCGCCGTCGGCCCGGTGGAAGCCGGTCTGATTGGCGCTGGAGAAGGTGCCGATCAGCGAGCGCACCCGGTTCGGATTGCCCATCGAGAAGGCCGGGTGGTTGGTCAAGGCCTTCACGGTGTCGACGGTTTGCGGCCCCGGTACGCTGGCCTGGATCTGGAACCATTTGTCCATGATCAGCAGGTCGGACCCGTAGGTCGTCTCGAAAGCCGCCAGCGCCTCGACCGCCTCGGGCGAACCGTGGTGACGATGCGCGAGCACGGCAAGTGCTGCCGCGCGGTCGGTCATGTTGGTCGCGGACTGGAAATGCCCGGCAGCGAGTTCCGCTCCGCCCGGCTGCAGCGACAGATAATCCAGCAGGGTGTTGCGCAAGGCGCGTCGTCCGGCGCTTGCGGCGTCGGGGCTGAACGCTTCTCTGTCGGCAAGGCTGAGGTAGAGGCCCGAAAAAACGTCCCGGTTCGCAGTGCCGATCGCCAGCGCCAGTGCCTCGCGAGCCGCATAGATGGCATCGGGGTCGATGTTCCTGCCGATGTCGCGGGCAATGTCGGCTTCGCCGGGCAGGGCCAGCGCCAATGCCCGATAGGCCGGCTCCAGCGTCTCGTCGCCGGCAATGCTGCCGGCGAGCTCGGTCAGCCGCGGCGCAAAGGCCGGCTGCTTGCCGCCGAGGATCTCGCGGAACGCTGATATCAGCGCATCGGTCAGCAATGTGTTGAAGGCCTGCCAGCGCGAGAAGGCGTCGCCGTCATGGCGGGCAAGGAAGAACTGGTCGTCGGCTTTCTGCTCGACGGACAACGTCACCGGCGCCGAAAAGCCGCGGTTGAGCGACACGGCCGGGCGCTCGGTGACGCCTGAAAACCGCACCATGTGGCGACGCTTGCGGATATGAATGACGCCGTCCTCGACGCTGGCGCCCTCGACGCTACTATACGGCACAGGCTTGCCGCCGGCGCCGATCAGCCCGAAAGCGAGCGGGATGTGCATCAGCCGCTTGCGGCTTTCGGAGGGTGTCGGCGGCACCGACTGCTCGATTTCGAGTGTGAACTCCTGCGCGGCCGGATTGTGCGCCGAACTGATCGTCAGGTTCGGCGTTCCCGCCTGATGATACCAGAGCGCGAACTGCGACAGGTCGCGGCCGGACGCATCCTCGAACACCTTGATGAAATCCTCGATCGTCGCCGCGTCACCGTCGTGCCGCTCGAAATAGAGGTCCATGCCGGCGCGAAACACGTCGGCACCGAGAATTGTGCGGATCATGCGCACCACTTCGGAGCCCTTCTCGTAGACCGTCGCGGTGTAGAAATTGTTGATCTCGCGGTAGCGGCGCGGCCGCACCGGATGCGCCAGTGGGCCCTGGTCCTCTGGAAACTGGTGGGCGCGCAAGGTCCGCACCTCGGCAATACGCTTGACCGCGCGCGAGCGCTGGTCGGCGGAGAATTCGTGGTCGCGGAAAACCGTCAGGCCTTCCTTCAGGCAGAGCTGGAACCAGTCGCGGCAAGTGATTCTGTTGCCTGTCCAATTGTGGAAATACTCATGCGCTATGATCGCCTCGATATTGGCGAAATCGGCGTCCGTCGCGGTCTCCCGGTCGGCCAGCACATATTTGTCGTTGAAGATGTTGAGGCCCTTGTTCTCCATCGCGCCCATGTTGAAGTCCGACACGGCGACGATGTTGAAGACGTCGAGATCGTATTCGCGGCCGAACGCCTCCTCGTCCCATTTCATCGACCGCTTCAGGGCGTCCATCGCATAGCCGGCCAGCGTCTCCTTGCCGGGCTCGACATAGATGCCGAGCTCGACCGTGCGGCCGGACAGGGTGACGAAACTGTCCGCGAGCCGGCCGAGATTGCCGGCCACCAATGCGAACAGATAGGACGGCTTGGGGAAAGGGTCGTGCCACACGGCATAATGCCAGCCGTCGCCGAGGTCGCCCTTTTCGAGCGGGTTGCCGTTGGACAGGAGCAGCGGCGCCTCGTCGCGCATTGCCTCCATGCGCACCGTGTAGACGGACAGGATATCGGGACGGTCGAGGAAATAGGTGATGCGGCGAAAGCCCTCGGCTTCGCATTGCGTGCAGTAGACGTGGCTCGAGCGGTAGAGGCCCATCAGGGCTTCGTTGCCCGCCGGCGCCACCTCGGTCTCGATGAGCAACTGGAAGCGCCGCGCCACCGGTGGCTCGAGGATGGTCAACTGGTCGGGCGTCGCCAGCAGATCCGCCGGTTTTACCTTCTTGCCGTCGATCTCGATGCGCTTGAGCGTCAGCCCGTCGCCGTCGAGCACCAACGGTGCCGACACGGAGACGCCGTCACGGCGCTCTATCGTGAGCACGGCGGTGACACGCGTTGCGTCTGGCGAAAGGCGGAAGGTGAGGTCGGTTTGCGGAATGAGGTAGTCGTTGGGGCGATAGTCTTCGAGCTTGAAGACCTGGCCGGTGTCCGTGCGCATTCCGTGGGTTTTCCTGTCGATTGCCTTGGCGGCGGATTGTGTCCGCTGGTCCAAGAAATTTGAAGTCCGCGCTCTTTACACGAAACGGCCCCTCGACAAAACTGAGGCAATGCCTATTTCAGGCGTTCGTTCTCCTGTCATCATCACGAGGCATCCATGACCGTCGTCACACCGAAATTCGGCATGGGCGCATCCGTGCTGCGGCGCGAGGATGCCGCCTTCATCCAGGGCCAGGGCCTTTATACCGACGACATCCAGCCGGCTGGCGTCCTGCATGGCTATGTCCTGCGTTCGCCGGTCGCCAAGGCCAGCTTCACCATCGGTTCGACCGAGGCGGCGAAGGCCGCACCTGGCGTCCATCTGGTACTGACCGGCAAGGACCTTGCCCATCTCGGCGATCTGAAATCCGGCGTCATGCAGGAACAGCCGGACGGCACCAAGGCGCCGACGCGCGACATCCCGATCCTGTGCCGCGACCGCGTCAACTATGTCGGCGATGCCGTTGCCTTCGTCGTCGCCGACAGCCGTGCCTTGGCGCAGGATGCCGCTGAATTGATCGATGTCGACTATGACGGCGAAGACGCGGCTTCCGGGACCGCAAATGCACTTGCCGAAGGCACGCCGCTGGTCTGGCCGGAGCTCGGTTCCAACCGCGCCTTCAGCTACCACATGGGCGACAGGAAAAAGACCGAAGCGGCTTTCGCCAAGGCCGCACACGTCACCCGCATCGAGTTCGTCAACAACCGGCTGGTCTGCAACTACATGGAGCCGCGCTCCGCGATCGGCGAATGGAACGTCGAGGAGAAGCGCTTCGTGCTGACCACCGGGTCGCAAGGCGTGCACTCCATGCAGTACATCCTGGCCAGCGTGTTCAAGATCAAGAAGGGCCAGTTGCGCGTCATCACGCCTGATGTCGGCGGTGGTTTCGGGCCCAAGAGCTTCGTCTACCGCGAATATCCGCTGGTGCTGGAAGCGGCGAAGCGGCTTGGCCGCCCGGTGAAGTGGGCCGGCGACCGCACGGAACACTTTCTGACCGACGCGCAAGGCCGCGACAATTTCGTCACGGCCGAGATGGCGCTGGACAAGGACGGCCGCTTTCTCGGCATGAAGGTGGACCTGCTCGCCAACATCGGCGCCTATATCTCGCAATATGGTCCGTTCATCCCCTATATCGGCGTCACCATGTCGACCGGTGTCTACGATATCCAGGCGCTCGACGTCTCGGTGACCGGCCTCTACACCAACACCTGCCCGGTCGATGCCTATCGCGGTGCCGGTCGGCCGGAAGCAGCCTTCCTGCTGGAAAAGCTGGTCGATGCCTGCGCCCACGATCTCGGCCTGCCCGTCGAGGAGATCCGCCGCCGCAATTTCATCCGGCCGGAGCAATTTCCCTACCGGACGCAAACCGGCCGCCTCTACGACACCGGTGAATTCGAAGGCCATATGGAGCGCGCCATTGAGCAATCCGAATGGAAAGCGTTTCCGGAGCGGCTGGCGCAGTCGAAGGCCGGCGGAAAAATCCGCGGTCTCGGCATGGCGACCTATATCGAGGCCTGTGCCTTTCCGGGCTCGGAGCCGGCCTTCGTCGAACTCAATGGCGACGGCACGGTGACGCTGAAGATCGGCACCCAGACCAACGGACAGGGACACGCCACCGCCTATGCGCAGTTCCTGTCGGAAAAGCTCAATCTCGACATCGACAAAATCCATGTCCGCCAGGGCGATACCGATGAATTGAAGGCCGGCGGCGGCACCGGCGGCTCGCGCTCCATTCCGCTGGGGGGTGTGTCGGCTTCCCGCGCGGGCGAGGATCTGGCCAACAAGATCAAGCGCATCGCCGCCGACGAGCTCGAGGCTTCTGCCGGCGACATCGAGTTGTCCGATGGTGTTGCCCGCATCGTCGGCACCGATCGCTCGCTCGATTTTTCCAGCATCGCCAAGGCCGCCAAGACGCCTGACGATCTCAAGGGCTTTGGCGAGTTCGTGCAGGACGAATGCACCTATCCCAACGGCACCCACATCTGCGAGGTCGAGATCGATCCCGACACCGGCGCGACCGAGATCGTCCGCTACACCATCGTCGACGATTTCGGCGTGACCGTAAACCCGATCCTGCTCGCCGGCCAGGTGCATGGCGGCGTCGTGCAAGGCGTCGGCCAGGCACTGACCGAGGACACTATCTATGGCGAGGACGGACAGCTTTTGACGGCGAGCTTCATGGATTACGCCATGCCGCGCGCCGACAATTTCCCGTTCTTTCATTTCGAGACCCGCAACGTGCCTTCGACCACCAATGCGCTTGGCATCAAGGGCGCGGGCGAGGCCGGCACCATCGGCTCGACCCCGGCGGCACTCAATGCGGTGACCGACGCGCTCTGGCGCGCTTATGGCGTCAGGCACATCGACATGCCGGCAACGCCGGCGCGTATCTGGGCGACGATCCGAGAAGCGTCGGGAGCGTGACAGCAGGCCCCGGCAGCCCCTCGGCCACAGCCAGCGATGATGCCGGCGGGCACGACACGCTTACCGGCATCATGCTCAAGATCGTGTCGGTGGCGGTCTTCGTCGGCATGCAGACCTGCATCAAAGCCGCAGGCACCGTTCCGGCCGGCCAGATTGTCTTCTTCCGCTCTTTCTTCGCCATCTTCCCGATCATCGCCTTCCTGGCCTTCAGGAAAGAACTCGGCACTGCCTTCACCACCAAGCGTCCGTTCAACCACATCGCCCGCGGCCTGGTCGGCGTCTGCGCCATGGGGCTCGGCTTTTTCGCGTTGACCCGGCTGCCGCTGCCCGAAGCGATCACGCTGAACTACGCGCAGCCGCTGCTGGTGGTGGTGTTCAGCTCCATCTTCCTCGGCGAGGCTATCCGCGTGTATCGCTGGAGTGCGGTCGCGGTCGGCCTGGTCGGCGTGCTGATCATCTCCTGGCCGGAACTGACGCTGCTGAGTTCCGACCAGGCGCTCGACGACCAGGAAGTGCTTGGCGTCATGGCCGCTCTTGTCGCGGCAGCGATCTCGGCCGTCGCCATGCTCTTGGTGCGCAATCTCGTGCAAAGCGAGCGTACGGCGACCATCGTGCTGTGGTTTTCGGTGACGGCGAGCGTCATGTCGCTGCTGTCGCTGCCATTCGGCTGGCAGGCGCTGACGCCGCTCCAGGCGGCCCTTCTTGTTGCCGCCGGCTTCTGCGGCGGCCTTGGCCAGATCCTGATGACGGCGGCCTATCGCCATGCCGAAGCCTCGGTCGTGGCGCCGTTCGAATACACCTCGATGATCCTAGGCCTCGTCGTCGGCTATCTCGTCTTCGGCGACGTCGCCACGCTCCATATGCTTGTCGGCGGCCTGATCGTCGTCGCCGCCGGCATCTTCATCATCTGGCGCGAACGCCAGCTCGGCCTGGAGCGCACCCGCACGCGCAAGGCATCTTTGCCTGAAGGGTGACTACGACAGCTCGGCTCGCTCCTTCGCCAACCGAACCAGCACCGTCCTCGTCTGTTCGTCGGCGGGGAAAAACGATTCGATCGCCAGTTCCGAAAGCGTCACGTCGAGCGGCGTGCCGAACACGGTGATGGTGCTGATGAACGACAGCACCTGATCGCCATGCGCCAGCCTGAGCGGATGCACGATGGCGTTCGGCTCGACCGGCGACGGCCGGCTGCCTCTCAAGCCTGACGGATAAGTCCTCAGCTCACGCTCGAGTTCGATCAGCGCCGCGTCGCCGCTCGCGTCATTCTGGTGTTTCAGGCGCTCGAGCAGATGCGTGCGCCATTCCTGGAGATTGACGATGCGTGGCGCGATGCCGCCGGGATGCAGGCTGAGGCGAAGCACGTTGACCGGCGGCGTCAGCAGCGAAGCCTCGCTGACATCGGCAAGGAAGGGAGCGATGGCGGCGTTGGCCGAAACCAGGTTCCAGTGGCGGTCGACAGCGAGTGCCGGGAACGGCTCGTGGCCTTTGAGCACGATTTCGACCGCCGCCATCGCCGGCGCCATTGTCGTGTCGGTCAGCGAGCGTTCGCCGAAACTGGGGGCAAAGCCGGCGGCGAGCAGCAACTGGTTGCGTTGCCTCAGCGGGATCGACAATTGCTCGGCCAGATGCAGCACCATGTCGCGCGAGGGCGCGGCGCGGCCGCTTTCGACGAAGCTCAGATGCCGCTGCGAGATTTCGGCCTCCATGGCGAGGTCGAGCTGCGACATGCGCCGGCGCGTGCGCCATTCGCGAATGAGGCTGCCGGCGGAGGTTTGGGCTGTTGTCATGAGTGAATGGTTAGGCTGGTGAGGACGGCATTTCAATTACCTGCGAGGTTATCGCTAGGTGAGCCCTCGCAGCTTTGCCTTCACTTCGAGGAAATCCCGCCACGCCAGCTTCTTGTGCGACGGGGTTCGCAGGAGATAGGCCGGATGCAGCGTCGGCATGGCCGGGATGGCGATGCCGGATGCCGTCGTGTGAACGCGCCAATTGCCGCGCAGCCGCAATATGCCTTCCGAGGTGTTGAGCAAGGTCTTGGCCGACGGGCCGCCAAGATTGATCAGCACCTTGGGATTGACCAGCTCGATCTGCCGTTCGATGAACGGCCGGCAGATCTCGGTTTCGTGCGGCGTCGGCGTGCGATTGCCCGGCGGCCGCCAGGGAATGACATTGGCGATATAGGCTGAAGTGCGGTCGAGCCCGATCGCGACCAGCATGCGGTCGAGCAGCCGGCCCGAGCGGCCGACGAAGGGCAGGCCCTCGATGTCCTCGTCGCGGCCGGGCGCCTCGCCGACCAGCATGACGGCGGCTTCCGGGTTGCCGTCGGCAAACACCAGGTTCTTGGCGGTGGCCTTGAGATTGCAGCCCTCGAACGCCGCCATATGCTGGCGAAGCTCGTCCAGCGTCGTTGCTGTGGTCGCCAATTGGCGGGCAAGTGCCGCCTGCGCTTCGTCGGGAACCGCAGTCGTCGCAGACGGCGACCGCGCGACGGGTGGTGCATTTGCTCTGTCCCCGGCTTCGCCGCGGGTCGTCGAGCGCAGCGGTGCGGCGGTGCCACCCGAAGGCGCTGCAATCGGCGCGCGTTCCATCGGCTTTGGCGCAACCTCGGCGAACCGGTTCACCGGCTGCTCTTCGAGCGCCTCGTCGACGCCCACGCTGGCGTAAAACGCCAGCAGGTCGGCGATATCAGGTCTGTTGGTTGGGGAAGCGGCAGTCATCGATTCACATTCGTCCGCGTGGCGGCAATTTGCAAGGCTGGCAGCTTGGGTTCCTTCGCAGCCTCTCGCCGGCGCGTTGGCTGACGGAGCATCAAACGAAAAACCCGCCTGTGCGGCGGGTCACTGGCGCAACTCAGCACCATAGGCAAAAATGTACCATAGCTGAGCTCACCGGGTCAAGAAAAAATTCCTATCGTGTCAGCCCGTTGGTATGCGCGGATCCTGCACCAGGTAGAAGGTCCATCTGGGCGTGTAGTCGGTCATCAGGAATTCGAAGCTGGCGGTTTTCAGCGGGTCGACCTTGCCATTCCTGAACAGCAGCCGGTCATAGGGTTCGAAATCGCGATCGAAATCGGCGAAATTGCTCGACCGGATATTGTCCGGCGTCTTGTTGCGCTGGTCGAAGGAAAGCCCGTCGCCGAACACGCTCGGCTGGTTCAGGATCTCCTGCAATTCGAACTGGAATTCGACCCAGGCCTGGCCGCTGTTGTTGAGCACCTCGATGCGCATATACATCATGCCGTTGGCGAATTCGCCGGCCTTGCCGAAGGCCTGGATCGGCTTTGTCGTGCGGATCGTCAGCGTCACCGGCGTTGACGAAGTCAGCTCTTCGGTGATGACGAACGGATCGTCCTTCGTGCCGATGCCCGAGGCGCCGGTGATGTGGAAGCCGCCAAGCTCGTCGGAGAAGGAGTAGGCGCCCGCCGCCCAGACCTTCACTTCGTCGGCGGCAGCGTGATGCGGCGCCAGCATCAGAAGGGCCAAAAGGAGCGCCCGGCGGATCCGGCCGGGCGGGAAAAGAAAGCGCGTCGATGAAAAGCCGGCTGGCCCAGGAAAGCGCATGGCGTGAAGTATGGCCGATAAGCAAGCCGTCGAACAATTAAAAACGCGCGCCTCGCAGGCAATGGCGGGCGAAAAGCAGTCTTCCAGCCTCGCAATGCGCGACTTTTTGGCCAAAACGGCATTGTCACGTATGCGCCGGTTTCCTGTCGTCAATTGATGCGCTATGCAGCGCGGGAGCCAGCAAGATACCCGAATGGGATAAGCCAGTGCGGAGGGGTTGATGAGCGACATCGAACGCGAAAGCATGGAATTCGACGTGGTTATCGTCGGTGCCGGGCCGGCGGGCCTCGCCGCCGCCATCCGCCTCAAGCAGGTCAATCCCGAGCTTTCGGTCGTCGTCCTGGAGAAGGGCGGTGAGGTCGGCGCCCATATTCTCTCCGGCGCCGTCGTCGATCCGATCGGCATCGACCGGCTCTTGCCGGGCTGGCGCGACGAGGACGGCCATCCCTTCAAGACGCCGGTCACCGCGGACCATTTCCTGGTCCTTGGTCCTGCCGGCTCGTTCCGTCTGCCCAACATTTTCATGCCGCCGCTGATGAACAATCACGGCAACTACATCGTTTCGCTGGGCAATGTCTGCCGCTGGCTGGCGACCAAGGCCGAAGCGCTCGGCGTCGAGATCTATCCGGGCTTTGCCGCTGCCGGCCTGCTCTACAATGAGCAAGGCGCCGTCACCGGCGTCGTCACCGGCGACATGGGCGTCGAGAAGGACGGAACGCACGGCCCGGGTTTCGCACCCGGCATGGCGCTGATGGGCAAATATGTGCTGATCGGGGAGGGCGCTCGCGGCTCGCTCGCCAAGCAGCTGATCGCCAGATACAAGCTTTCCGATGGCCGCGAACCGGGCAAATACGGCATCGGCCTGAAGGAACTCTGGCAGGTCAAGCCGGAGAACCACCGGCCGGGGCTGGTCCAGCATTCCTTCGGCTGGCCGCTTGACTTGAAGACCGGCGGCGGCTCGTTCCTCTACCATCTCGAAGATAATCAGGTGGCGGTCGGCTTCGTCCTTCATCTCAATTACAAGAATCCCTGGCTGTCGCCGTTCGAGGAATTCCAGCGCTTCAAGACCCATCCGGCGATCGCGGCTACGTTCGAAGGCGGCAAGCGGCTGGGCTATGGCGCGCGCGCCATCACCGAGGGTGGCTGGCAGTCGGTGCCGAAATTGTCCTTCCCCGGCGGTGCGCTGATGGGCTGTGCCGCGGGCTTCGTCAACGTGCCGCGCATCAAGGGTTCGCACAATGCGGTGCTGTCCGGCATGCTGGCGGCCGAGCATGTCGCCGAGGCGATCGGCGCCGGGCGCGCCAACGACGAACTCGCTTCCTACGAGGAAGCCTGGCGCGCGACCGACATCGGCAAGGATCTGAAGAAGGTGCGCAACGTCAAGCCGCTGTGGTCGCGCTTCGGCACCATCGTCGGTGTCGGCCTTGGCGGCCTCGACATGTGGCTGAACACGCTGTTCGGTGTCTCGCCCTTCGGCACGCTGAAGCATGGCAAGGCCGACTATGCAACGCTCGAGCCTGCCGCCCGGCACAAGAAGATCGCCTATCCGAAGCCCGATGGCGTGCTGACTTTCGACAGGCTGTCCTCGGTGTTCCTGTCCAACACCAATCACGAGGAAAACGAGCCGGTCCACCTGCTTGTCGGCGACATGGAGCTGCAGAAGCGTTCCGAGCACGATGTCTTTGCGGGCCCCTCGACGCGCTATTGTCCGGCCGGGGTTTACGAGTGGGTCGACAGGGACGGCAACGCCGCCGCCGATCCCACGGCCAAGGATGTGCGCTTCGTCATCAACGCGCAGAACTGCGTCCACTGCAAGACATGCGACATCAAGGACCCGAACCAGAACATCAACTGGGTGCCGCCGCAAGGCGGAGAAGGCCCGGTCTATCAGGGCATGTAGGCCCGCGCCGGCCGCAGCGTGCAAAGGTCCCGACGATGGCTCGGGGTCTCCCGTGGCATGTGGAACATTAGAACTGTTGAAACTGCCGCGCGCTTATGGTTCCATTCCTTGACGATAAGGAGATGGCCAATGCGCCTGGCGGTTCTGGCATGCCTTGTGGCGATCGGTGCGCTGTTCGGCTTGGCTTCGGCGGCCTCGGCCGGCACCAGGGTGGTGGTCAAGACGCGGACCTACGACATCACCGGGAACACGGGGCTGGCGCTAGTCCAGGCTATGGACCGCAAAGGGCCGAAGCACGGCTTCATGACGCATGCCATCGCGCTGACCGGCTACGCAGTGGATTGGGACCTTGACACCAGCCAGGACAATGGCGTCTGCCGCTTGCGGCGTGCCAACGGCACGCTCAATCTCTTCTACACATTTCCGCGTGTCGCCTCGGCCACCACCCCGACGCTCCGGAAGCGCTGGACGCGGTTCTTCGCCGGCGTCCGCGCCCATGAGGAAACCCATGGCCGCATCGCCAGGGAGATGATGCGGGCCACGGAAAGATCCATCTCCGGCCTCAGGATTGCCGACGACCCGTCCTGCTACAAGACACGTCGCGAGGCACAGCGACGCATCAAGGCCACCAATGCCGCATATGAGGCCAAGCAGCTCGCTTTCGATGCGCGCGAGCATCGCGACGGCGGCCATGTCCAGCATCTCGTCATCGCTTTGGTCAGGCCCTGATCCTTCAGCCTGGCGTCTTGCCGGCCTGGACAATGGCCGCGGTCGCGGTTTCATGTTCATCGAGCGGCTTTTGCTGATTCAGCCTGAGCGAGAACTCCACCATGACCGGAAGGTGATCCGAGCCGGTGTCTTCCAGCCGTGTCGCCGAATGGATCGTCACGCCGCCCTTGCTGAAAACCTGGTCGATCGGCAGGCCGGCGAAGCGCCGCAGGAAATCCGGCAGCCTGATGTGGATCCAGGTCGGGCCGGCGGAAGGCATGACGGTCAGCCCGCCAAGCGCCGCGACCCGCCGCACGGCGGCACTCCATGGGGCGGCATTGCAGTCGCCCGCCATGATGGCCGTCTCGCCGAGCGCGGAAAGCGGCTCCGTCAACTCGCCGATCTGCCAGTACTGCTCGCGTGGCCAGGGCCAGCTGAGATGGATCGCGGCGACATCGACGTCGATGCCGCCGAAGTCGACGGTCGCTGTCGCCATGGCACCACGCCTTTCGCAACGCGCCTCGGTGCCGGCGGCAAAGGGCCGCCGCGAGAGCAGCGCGACGCCGAATATCTTGTTAGGGTAAGGACAGAGGATCCGGTATGGATATGCGCTGCTGATATAGCCAAGCTCGGTCGCCCACATCGCCGACACCTCGTCGAGGGTGATCACGTCGGGATTGGTCCGGCCGATCAGCGACAGCACCTTCTTCGGCGTTGGATTGTCGTAGCGCAGGTTCATCTGCAGCAGCTTGTAGATCGCGCGGTCTTCGTTCTTGGCTTCATAGGCGGCCTGAACCGGCCACAGGCGGGAGAAGGACAGCGAGCCGGAAGTGGTGGCGAAGGCCGCCACGGCAAAAAGCAGTGCCACGGCCGCTTGCAGTCGAAATGTCGTGGCCAGCAGCGGCAGTGCACAAAGCGCCATCAGCACGGCAAGATGGACGCGGAAATGCGAGAAGGAATCGAAGGCGGGATGCAGCGTTCCGAAAAACCCGGCCACCAGCGCGATCGAACAGGCCAGCATTGCCAGGAATGCAACCGAAATCAGCAATGTCCCGAAGCCCGCTCTCTCCATGCCGCCTGCTTATCGGCAGAAATGCGGCTCAATCAAGATGACGAAATGCCCATGCGATGCGTGGAATCGGCCTACTGGAACGCCGTTTCCGAAAAACTTCTGAGCTTGCGCGAATGCAACCGCTCCATCGGCATTTCCGCGAGCTTCTCCATAGCCCTGATGCCGATGGTCAGGTGCTGCGCCACCTGGCGCTTGTAGAATTCGGTCGCCATGCCGGGCAGCTTCAACTCGCCATGCAGCGGTTTGTCCGAAACGCACAGCAGCGTGCCGTAGGGAACACGGAAGCGGAAGCCATTGGCGGCGATGGTCGCCGATTCCATGTCGAGTGCGATGGCGCGAGATTGCGACAGACGCTGTACCGGCCCACGCTGGTCGCGCAGCTCCCAGTTGCGATTGTCGATGGTGGCGACGGTGCCGGTGCGCATGATGCGCTTCAGGTCGTAGCCCGAAAGGCCGGTGACTTCGGCGACGGCTTCCTGCAACGCCACCTGGATCTCGGCCAGCGGCGGGATCGGCACCCAGACCGGAAGATCGTCGTCCAGCACGTGGTCCTCGCGCACATAGGCATGCGCCAGCACATAGTCGCCCAGCGCCTGGGTGTTGCGCAAGCCGGCGCAGTGACCGAGCATCACCCAGGCATGCGGCCTCAGCACCGCAATATGGTCGGTGATGGTCTTGGCGTTGGAAGGCCCGACGCCGATATTGACCATGGTGATGCCGCCATGTCCCGATTTCTTCAGGTGATAGGCCGGCATCTGCGGCAGGCGCGGCGGTGCAACGCCTTCGCTGGGCGCGCTCTGCCCGCCCTTGGTGATGACATTGCCCGGCTCGACGAACTCCGTGTATCCGCCGCCGCCATTGGCCATCAGGTCGCGGGCGCGGGCGACGAATTCGTCGATGTAGAACTGATAGTTGGTGAACAGCACGAAGTTCTGGAAATGCTGCGGCGTGGTTGCCGTATAGTGCGACAGCCGGTGCAGCGAATAGTCGATGCGCTGCGCCGTGAAGGGCGCCAGAGGCCTCGGCTCGCCGAAGGCGACTTCGAAGGTGCCGTTGGCGATCTGGTCGTCGGTGCCGTCGAGATCGGGCACGTCGAACAGGTCGCGGATCGGCCGCTTGATGCGCTCTGCCGTCGCGCCGTCGACATGGGTGCCTTCAAGGAAGGCGAAATGCAGCGGGATGGGTGTGGTCGATTCCGACACCGTGACCGCAACCCCATGATTGCGCATGATCAGGCGCAACTGCTCGACGAGGTAGCTTTCGAACAGGCCCGGCTGGGTGATGGTGGTGGAAAAATGCCCAGGCGTCGGCATATGCCCATAGGCCTGGCGCGAGTCGATCTGGGTGAATGAGTTGGTGGTGACGCCGATCTCCGGATAGAAGGCCCGGTAGCGCTTGCCATTATCACCGCCTGCTGCCGCCAATTCTGCGAAGGAGTCGCGCAGGAACTTGGTGTTGCGATCGTAAAGCGCCTGCAGTGCCTTGACGGCCTTTTCAGCGCTATCAAAGCTTTGCCGGCCAAAAGGCTCCGGCATGACGACAGATTCGATGGCTTGTGGGTAGATTCGCTTTTCCATGGCTCAATATAGAGACTTGGATCGGCACTTGGGAGGGGTGTCGCGACCGAAGGCGGTCAAAGCGCCGTTTTTCTTCAACCGCGCTGCAGGCTGACCAGAAGCACAAAGCCGACGCCGGACTTCTTCAGGGCCGGTGCGTCGATCGTCGAGCCGGTGTCGGCGCGCATCATCGGCACGGCCAGGACCGGAGCGGCCAGAACCGTCAGGATAAGCGCCGCCCGCGGCAGAAGCCGAAGGGTCTTGAGAGCGTTGGCGGCGATGCGGTTCATGGCGTTCAGCTTTTCTTTTCGAGGTCTTGGTTTCTTTGTTCAGTTGCGAAGATGGGTGGGGCAGGCGAGGCGGCAGGTTCTGGAACTGGCTTCGTCCCAGGCGCGGGCCGGACGGCCCGCTTCAGCGACGAGGATGGCGAAGAACATTCCAAACAGGCTCACCAGCAGGCAGACGATGGTGAAGCGGCGAGCAAGCATTGGGTCGGTCTCCTTCAACACGCCGGAGAATGCCCTGATGCAACTGAACCGGCTCTGATGGCGGCGTTCATCTGCGGTTCAAGATGATTGACGGGGTTTCGATGGCGCTGGCGTCGGTTGGATAGCCGCCGGCCTCCATCGAGCATCACCGGCGCAGGATGTGTCGACAAAACGAAAACGGGGCCCGTCGGGGCCCCGTCATCAGGTCGGAAAGATGCGCTCGATCAGAGCTTGTGCCAGGTCTGGCTCTTGCAGATCAGCCCGCCGAGCACGCAGCCGCTCATCTTGAGAGAGGTGCCCGACAATGTCGCCTTGCCCGAATAGGTCTTGTCGTTTGCCGGATCGGTGATGTTGCCGGCATATTTGTTGTCGCCCGTCGCCTTGAGGGAGCCGATGGTCTTGCCGGCATATTTGCCGGACTTGAGCGTGATGGAAAACGAGCCGCCGCCAGCGATGGCTGCGGTGTCGCCGGCCTGCGTCTTCCAATTGCCCTCGATCGGATCGGCCCAGGCCGCACCGGCCATGATCAATGTGGCCGCAAGGGCCAGGCTCACTCTTCGAAACATGTCTTCCTCCCTTTAGATGTCCGGCCGGATGCTCCGCCTCGGTCTGCCGCTTACGCAAACGTAAGCTAATCCAGCTCCCGGCAAAACAAAAGCGGTGCCGCAACGGAAGACTTTCGGATTTTGAAGGGCCCCGAATGCGCCTCCTGGCCAAGGAAATGAAACGATCGGCGCATCGCCTTTGTCTCCTGTGGTTAGCGAAGTCTTGAATTGGCATCGGGAAATTTTCGTCAAATTTGACGCAAGCAGGCTGAATTGCTGGCTTTGTATCCTTAACGAATTTCCGCGTTTACCTCTTGTTTTAGCTTTGTTTTCCTCAAATTAAGCACGCCATTTAACGACGGATTCAAGCCTGCACGGCATTCTCGAAAGCATCGGAAGAGCAGCCGCCAAGGACGAAAGAAGGCAGCTCTCGGGAGCCTGACAGGGGCCGGAAACAGGGGATTGAAATGGCACGTTTTGAAATGCTTGAAGCAGGTTTCGGCGCCATGGGGGCAACTGCCCAGGCCGACATCCTTTTCGAACTGGGCATGATGTATGCGACCGGACGCGATTGCGAGACCGATGTCGTTGCCGCCCACAAATGGTTCAACATCGCCGCCATCAAGGGCTCGGCCCGCGCCGCGGAACTGCGCTCGGAACTGTCGGCGGCCATGTCGAAGGTCGAGATCGCCACGGCGCTTCGCGAAGCCCGCGAATGGATGACCATGCACTGAAATCTGCCAATCGCAGACAAGCCTATCGAAGACAGGGAAGCTCCGGGATCAAGGCCGCACAGACGGCCGGACCCGGCGAAATTGAAGGCCGCGCAAGACGGTCACGAGGGCAAGCGAAAGAACGCGGCAGGCCGCAAGGCCCAGTCGTGCGCGACACAGGGAAGCTGAGCGGGATTTTTAGGGGCGGGGGCGCCTGGAGATTGCTCGACGGGCAAAAAAGCCACGACCAGCCGGAACAAGGCTGGCGTGGCTTTTTGCGTGGATGACGTCTTGCAGGCCCAATCGAGCGGCGCCAATGCGCCTAGACAGGCCGAATGAAGGATGAAATTGTCCCGCCTCTCTGGAAGAAGCGTGGCCGGGGCGGCCGCGCGTGAGTGGAGGAGTTCTACCATCATGAAAAAATTGAGTATTTTGAACGCGGCCATATTCGGCCTGATGATGAGCACGCCGGTCGCATTCGCCGACGATATCACCTTTGCGGTGATTGGCCCGATGACCGGACAGCTCGCCACCATCGGCGATCAGTTCAAGCAGGGCGCACAGGCCGCTGCCGATGCGATCAATGCCGCTGGCGGCGTCAACGGCTCGATGATCAAGCTTGATATCGAAGACGACCAGTGCGATCCCAAGCAGGCGGTGTCGGTTGCCAACCGCGTCGTCGCCGATGGCGTCAAGTTCATCGACGGCCATGCCTGCTCGGGTTCGAGCATTCCGGCCTCGGCCGTCTATGCCGAAGCCGGCGCGCTGATGATGAGCCCGGCTTCTTCCAACCCGGTGCTGACCGACGCGGCCGCCAAGGCCGGCTGGCCGACGATCATGCGGCTTTATACGCGCGACGATGCGCAGGGCGCCTTCATCGGCCCATGGATCGCCAAGAAGTTCGCCGGCAAGAATGTCGTCGTCCTGCACGACAAGAGCGCCTACGGACAGGGCGTGGCTGACGCCGTCAGGGCAACGATGAATGCCGGCGGCCTCAAGGAGGTCTATTATGACGGCATCAACGCTGGCGAGAAGGACTATTCGGCTCTCGTCACCAAGCTCAAGGACTTGAAAGCCGACGTCGTCTATTTCGGCGGCTACCATCCTGAAGCTGGCCTGATCCTGCGTCAGTCGGCGGAACAGAACCTGAAGTTCCAGCTGATCATGCCGGACTCCATCGCCTCGCCGGAATTCTGGCAGGTCGCTGGCCCGGCCGGCGAGGGCACCATGTTCGTCTTCCCGTCGGATCCGCAGGCAAAGCCGGAAGCCAAGGCAGCCGTCGAGAAGATCAAGGCCGGCGGTTTCGTGCCGGAGGGCTTCACGCTGTTCTCATACGCCACCATCCAGGCATTCGCCGAAGGCATCAAGCGTGCCGGCAGCGACGATCCGGCCAAGGTTGCCGAGGCGCTGAAGAACGGCACGCCGATCAGCACCGTTGTCGGTAATGTCACCTTCGACGAGAAGGGCGATCTCAAGAATGCCAGCTACGACATCAACCAGTGGCATGACGGAAAATATGCGCCGATCGCGCAGTAATCGCCGGCCCGGCGACTGAATAGCATAGGGAAATGGCCGGGGTCGTCCCCGGCCATTTTCTTGTTTGCCCTGTAGTCTGCCTTTCGAACCGTCAGCTGGCTACAGCGGCCGAAGCGGCTTGTTCCTCGAAGAATCGCACCAGCACTGTCCCGTCGGTCACCTGCGCGCCCTCGGTGGCAATCTCGGCGATCACGCCGTCATGCGGCGCGGCGATGGTATGTTCCATCTTCATCGCCTCCAGGATCAGCAGCGGTTGGCCCTTGATCACGGCATCGCCCTTTCCCACGCGTACCAGCTTGACCAGTCCCGGCATCGGCGCGCGCAGGCTGCCTGAACCCGCCGCTGCCTCGTCGGCCCGTGCCAGCGGGTCCGGCACCGTAAAGGTGTAGCCGACGGCGCCTTCAAACACGGTGATGTGGCCTGGCCAGCGGGCGAGGCGTGGTGTTGAGCGAAAATCATGCGAATTGGTGTCGTCATAGGGCTTGTCCAGCGTCACCTGGAACCGCCCGTCATACCGCACCGAAACTTTCGCCACGATTTCGTCTTCGCCAAACTTCAAACGTGTGCGTCGCGCCACGCTGTGGAAATGCGCATAACCGGCAAGCGACGACCACGGATCGTTGGGTGACGGCGATGCTCCGGCGCCGGAGGCCGCAACGGCCGCGGCAGCGATGGTTTCGCCAGTCGGCGGCGCGACCTCGATCAGCGCCGTCTGGTGCCTGGCGATCAGGCTGGTGTCGACATCGCCTGCGGCGAAATCCGGATCGGCGGCGAGAGCGGCAAGAAAGGCGGTGTTGACGGTCGAGCCGGCGACCTCGGTTCGCGACAGCACTGCACCGAGAGCTTCGAGAGCCGCCTGCCTGTCCGTTGCGTGGACGACCAGCTTGGCAATCATCGGGTCGTAATAGGGCGAGATGGCGTCACCCGCTCGCACGCCAGTCTCGATGCGCATCGTGGCGCCTTGCGGGGCCGCATCCGGAAATTTCAGATGATGCAGCGTACCGGTCGCCGGCAGGAACCCTTTTGCCGCGTCCTCGGCATAGATGCGCGCCTCGAAGGCATGGCCGACGAGCGCGATCTCGCTTTGCGTCTTGGGCAGCTTTTCGCCTGACGCGACCCGCAACTGCCACTCGACCAGGTCGGTGCCGGTGACCATTTCGGTGACCGGGTGCTCGACCTGCAGACGGGTGTTCATCTCCATGAACCAGAAGCGGTCGGCCTTCAGGCCCTGCGAGGCATCGACGATGAACTCGATGGTACCGGCGCCTGAATAATTGATCGCCTTGGCGGCCTTCACCGCCGCCTCCGTCATCGCCTTGCGCAAAGCGGGCGTCATGCCGGGCGCCGGCGATTCCTCGATCACCTTCTGGTGGCGGCGCTGCGCCGAGCAGTCGCGCTCGTAGAGATGCACGACATTGCCCAAATTGTCGCCGAAGACCTGCACTTCGATATGGCGCGGCTTGTCGACATATTTTTCGACCAGCACACGGTCGTCGCCGAACGCGGCTTTCGCCTCGCGCCGTGCGCTGGACAACGCCTCGGAAAACTCATCGGGATGCTCGACCCGGCGCATGCCTTTGCCGCCGCCGCCGGCGCGCGCCTTGATCAGCACTGGATAGCCGATCTCGCGCGCCTTGGAGGCAAGCAGCACGATCTCCTGCGCCTCGCCATGATAGCCCGGCACGACCGGCACGCCGGCCTTGTCCATCAGCCGCTTGGCGGCGTCCTTCAGCCCCATGGCACGGATAGAGGCCGCGGATGGGCCGATGAAAATAAGCCCCGCCGCTGTCACCTGGTCGACGAAATCGGGATTTTCCGACAGGAAGCCGTAGCCGGGATGAATGGCTTGCGCACCCGTTGCCAGGGCCGCCGCGATGATCTTGTCGCCGCGCAGATAGCTTTCGCCGACGGGCGAGGCGCCGATATGCACCGCCTCGTCGGCCATCTCGACATGCAGGGATTTTGCGTCGGCATCCGAATAGATGGCGACGGTACGCACGCCCAGCTTCCGAGCCGTACGGATGACACGGCAAGCGATCTCGCCGCGGTTGGCGATCAGGATCTTGGCGAACATGGAGCCTCCGCATGTAAGGTTCGAAGTCCATGGGAAGCATGGCGCTTGAACACCCCCCTCTGACCGGCAGGACAGAGGGGGGTGCTGTCCCGCGAGCCTTTTAAGCCCTCGGAGTAAACCTCTCCCTTACCAGGGAAGTGCTCTACCTTGCGGTCGGCTGTACCTACTTCGAGGCCGCGATCTCGCAACTGCCGCCGGTCGTGACTTTGTAGTGGCCGCGGGTGGACTGACAGGATTTCATCGCCAACTCTTCGGCCGTCTTTTGAGATGGTGCGTTGAGGTGGCCGCCGCAAACTATGTACGACGACATTATCCGTGCGTAGGGAGTGGTTGCGTACGCTGAATGGCCACCGGCCGCGACATAGGCCTTGTAGGCCTTGGTGCAGGGATCCTTGGGATTTCGCGGCAGGTACGGCGGGAAACGCTTGTCCCCCTCGCTTCCCGCCAGTGAGCCGGCCATGCCCGCGCCGCACGCCGCGATCGTCAGCAATCCGGCAAATATCGCCATGGCTGTTCGCTTGGAATTCGTGGATTTCATTTTGTCTTCCCCAAGGAGAAAAACCGGGCGCTTTCCGGTCTATTTGGACGCGGCGATGCTGCAGGCGCCGGCGACGGTAACCTTGTATTTGCTTTTGCTGGCCTGACAGGATTTCAGTGCCAGTTCCGCCGCCGCCTTTTGTGACGATGCATTCAGCTTCACGCCGCAAACGAAGTACTCGGTCGCCGGAACGATTGGCGTCGCCGCGAAAGCCGAATGGCCTGCGGCTGCGAGATACGCTGCATAGGCCTTCCCGCAGCCCCCGGTGGTTCCTATAGGAATGGTCACCGGGTAGCGCACGTCGCCCTTGCTGCCTGCCAGCGATCCGGCCATGGCAGCGGTGGAGGCCGCCACCATCAGCAAGCCTGCCACTATGGGGGTGGCTGCTCGTTTGCAGGTCCCGGATTTCATTCTGCTTCCCCCATTCGCAAAAAAGTCTCGGCCGGTTGCTTATTTCGATGACGAGATTGCGCAGCCGCCACTCGCGGTCTTGAGCTTCCACCGTGTCAACCCGGCCTGGCAATTGCGCAGCGCCGTCTCTTCCGCCGCCTTCTGGGACGGCGCGTTGAGCTTCGTCCCGCAGATGATGTAGAGGTCGACAACGCGCGAATAAAAGGTTGTGGCGTAGGCCGAATGGCCGCTCGCCGCGACGTAACCCTTGTAGGCAACGTTGCATTCGCCCGAACCCAAGGTCGGCGGAAAACGCACGTCTCCCTTGCGTCCTGCGAGCGATTCCGCCGAGCTGATGCCGGTCGCCGTTAATATTAGAAATGCGGAAAGTATCGAAGCAGCCGTTCCCTGGCAATATTTCAGTTTCATTTCCAGCCCGTCCCCATTGCCCCATGCTGGATAAACAGTAGCGAATATTTTGTCCCCCCGCCAGTTCACTGTTTGAGATTCGAAGCCGCCTATACTGACCAATCGCTTGGTCCATACAGTTCAGCCTTTTCACACGGCAGCAACGGCCTGCCGGTATAGTTCCGCCGTTTGGCTGTCGAAGTTGACCGTCCATTCTCACATCCGAAACACGCCAAAGCGCGTGTCCTCGATTTCGGCGTTGAGCGCGGCCGACAGGCTGAGCGCCAGCACGTCGCGCGTCTTTGCAGGATCGATGATACCGTCGTCCCAGAGGCGTGCGGACGAATAGAGCGGATGGCCCTCATGCTCGTATTTCATCAGGACAGGCTTCTTGAATTTCGCCTCTTCCTCGGCGCTCCATTCTCCGCCCTTGCGCTCGATGCCTTCGCGTTTGACCATGGCAAGCACCGTTGCCGCCTGTTCGCCGCCCATCACCGAGATGCGGGCGTTCGGCCACATCCACAGGAAGCGCGGTGAATAGGCGCGGCCGCACATGCCGTAATTGCCGGCGCCGAACGAACCGCCGATGATGACAGTCACCTTCGGCACCCTGGCGGTGGCAACCGCCATCACCAGCTTGGCGCCATCCTTGGCGATGCCGCCTGCTTCATATTTTCGACCGACCATGAAGCCGGTGATGTTCTGCAGGAAGACCAATGGAATTTTGCGCTGGCAGCACAGTTCGATGAAGTGCGCGCCCTTCAGCGCGCTTTCGGAAAACAGCACGCCGTTGTTGGCGATGATGCCGACCGGCATGCCATGGAGATGGGCAAAGCCGGTGATCAGCGTGGTGCCGTAATTCTGCTTGAACTCGTCGAATTCGGAACCGTCGACGACGCGCGCGATGACCTCGCGCGCGTCATAGGGCTGGCGCAGGTCGGTCGGCACGATGCCATAAAGTTCATCCGCCGGATGAAGCGGCGGAATTGCTCTCCTAGAGTTCAGGCTTACAGTCTTGTTCCGATTCAGGTTCTTGACGATGCGCCGGCAGATGGCGAGGGCATGGTCGTCGTCCAGCGCATAGTGGTCGGCAACACCGGAAAGCCTGGTGTGCACATCCGCACCGCCGAGATCCTCGGCACTGACATCCTCGCCCGTCGCCGCCTTCACCAGCGGCGGGCCGCCGAGGAAGATGGTTGCCTGATTGCCCACCATGATCGTCTCGTCGGACATCGCCGGCACATAGGCGCCGCCCGCCGTGCACGAACCCATGACGCAGGCGATCTGCGGAATGCCTGATGCCGACATGTTGGCCTGGTTGTAGAAGATGCGGCCGAAATGCTCGCGGTCGGGAAACACCTCGTCCTGGTTGGGCAGATTGGCGCCGCCGCTGTCGACGAGATAGATGCAGGGAAGATTGTTCTGCAGTGCGATCTCCTGCGCCCGCAAATGCTTCTTCACGGTCAGCGGATAATAGGTGCCGCCCTTCACGGTGGCGTCGTTGACGACGACCATCACCTCGGTGCCTTCGACGCGGCCGATGCCGGCGATCATGCCGGCCGAAGAGATCTCCTCGCCATACATCGACCATGCCGCGAACTGGCCGATCTCGAGGAAGGGTGAGCCGACATCCAGCAATTGCGCAAGGCGCTCGCGCGGCAGAAGCTTGCCGCGCGAGACATGGCGCTCACGCGCTTCCTCCGAACCGCCGAGCTCGACGGTGGCAGCCTTCTCCGCAATGTCGGCGACCAGCGCCCGCATGCGCTCGGCATTGGCACGGAAGGTTTCGGAGGAGGGGGAGATCTGGGTTTGCAACGTGGCCATACCTACACCCCCTCCGCCATGATCTCGCGGCCGATCAGCCAGCGGCGGATTTCGCTGGTGCCGGCGCCGATCTCGTAGAGCTTGGCGTCGCGCAACAGGCGGCCGGTTGGATAGTCGTTGATGTAGCCGTTGCCGCCAAGCAGCTGAATGGCGTCGAGCGCCATCAGCGTCGCCTTCTCGGCGGCAAACAGCACGCAGCCGGCGGCATCTTTTCGCGTCGTCTGGCCACGATCGCAGGCGGCGGCGACGGCATAGACATAGGCGCGCGCGGCATTCAGCGTCGTGTACATGTCGGCCAGCTTGCCCTGCACCAGTTGGAACTCGCCGATCGCCTGTCCGAACTGCTTGCGCTCATGCACATAGGGGATTGCCACGTCGAGGCACGCCGCCATCAGGCCGATCGGGCCGCCGGCAAGCACCGTGCGCTCATAGTCTAGGCCAGACATCAGCACTTCGACGCCGCGCCCTTCCTCATGCAGCACGTTGTCGAAGGGCACCTCGACATCCCTAAACACCAGCTCGCCGGTGTTGGAGCCGCGCATGCCGAGCTTGTCGAGCTTTTGCGCCACGGAAAATCCGGCAAAAGCCTTCTCGACGATGAAGGCGGTGATGCCGCGCGATTTCTGGTCCGGATCCGTCTTGGCATAGACCACCAGCGTCTCGGCGTCCGGCCCGTTGGTGATCCACATCTTGGTGCCGTTGAGCACGTAGCGGTCATTGCGCTTTTCGGCGCGCAGCTTCAGCGAGACGACGTCCGAGCCGGCGCCGGATTCCGACATCGCCAGCGCGCCGACTCGCTCGCCCGAGCACAGTGGCGGCAGGTATTTTTCCTTCTGCGCCGGCGTCGCCCAGCGGTTGATCTGGTTGACGCAGAGGTTGGAATGGGCACCGTAGGAGAGGCCGACCGAGGCCGAAGCGCGCGAAATCTCCTCGACGGCGATCACATGGGCGAGATAGCCCATGCCGCTGCCGCCGAAGTCGGGGTCGGCGGTGATGCCGAGCAGGCCGAGCGCACCGAGTTCGCCCCACAGATGCACCGGGAATTCATTCGAGCGATCGATGTCGGCGGCGATCGGCGCGATCCGGTCCTGGGCAAAGCGCCGCACCATGTCGCGCAGCGCCTCGATCTCTTCGTCATGCCCGAAGCTGAGCGTGTTGGTGTACATTTTTCTCCTCCCTGCGCATGACCCCGAAAATCGACTTTGATTCGAAAAGGGATCATGCGCGAATCAAAAGGCTGCAGCGTCCTTTGCGCGTCCGAAGGGACGCGCGGCGCTGTAGGCGTCGATCTTCGCGCCGACGAGCCGCATTGTCATTGAAAGATATGTTGTGGTCACTTCGCCGATCGACAGCCGTTCGCCCGGCCGAAACCAGACGATGACGCCGGTCATCATCTGGATCAGCGCCATGGCGGTCAGTCCGGTGTCGTCGATGCTGAAGGCGCCCGTCTCGGCGCCGTCGCGCAGGATGGTGCGCAGCTCCTTCTCGTAGGCAGTGCGCATGCGCAGGATCTGCGTCAGCCTTTCCGGCGACAGGCTGCGCAATTCCATGTTCGACACATGCGTGGCGTGCCGTCGCTCGATGTGGAAAGTGATGTGGTTTTCGACATAGGCCGAAAGCCGCTGCACGGGATCCGCATTAACCGGGCGAGCTGTTTCCCACGCTTCGGTCAAACCTTCCATGTGCTCGCGCATCAGCATGAACAGAAGCTCTTCCTTGGTCGGAAAGTAGCGGTAGAGCGCGGCCGCCTGTACGCCGACCTCGGCTGCGAGCTGTCGCATCGACATCGCCTCGTAGCCAAAACGCGCGATCAGATTGACCGCCGCCTCACGAATGGTCGCTTCGGTCTTTTCGCCATCAGACCCGGCGGTGCGTGCCATGTCAGCTCCTCTGCGGAGCAATAATAAAACGAACGTTTAATTAATTCAAGGCGCTCAATCCAAATCCGCCTTCATGCCACGATCCTGAACCCAACAGAGGCGTTGTCTGCCTCCAACTCCTCGACGTCGACCTTGGAAACCAAAGCCCCGGCCGGCCCTTTCCAGAGGCGCTCGATCATTGTCGAGACCGCCTCATCGAGGCCTGCGATCTCGGCCGTTACGGACCCGTCCGCTTCATTGCAAACCCAGCCCGCAAGACCAAGGCCCGTGGCCTCATCCCGGGCCCAGGCTCTGAAGCCGACGCCTTGCACGTTACCGTAGACGCGTGCGTGCACTTTCCTGCGATGACCAGCCATGAATCTCTCCAAGCCTGTCTCGTTTTGAATCTGGCGCACGACCTGAGGAATGCAACCTGCGCGCGGACGCAATAGCTGGGCCTTCCGGCTTTAGCTGGCCTTCTGGCCTTGAATTTAATTGACTCAGTCCACTAATTTAGGAAAATGGAACTGCTTTATTAGGAGCTGGCCGCAAATGTTGGACGAACGCAACGCATTGGTGGCCGATGTCCGGCGCTTCAATCGCTTCTACACGCGCACTGTCGGCCTTCTCGACGAGACGCTGACACAAAGTGCATTCACTTTGACCGAGGCGCGCGTGCTGTTCGAACTGGGTCACCGCAGCAACCCGGCTTCCGCCGAAATCGCCGGCGAGCGAGGTTTCCTGGTTGGTGCTTTTCGGCTGGAGAATGGCCCGGCGGCCTCCGAAATATCGAGACAGTTGCGTGTCGATGCCGCCTATCTGACGCGGATCCTGCGCAAGTTCGCGGGCCAGGGGCTGACCGAGGCCAGAACGGACCCGGCTGACCGGCGCCGAAGGGTCCTCTCGCTGACCGCAAGGGGCGAGGCAGCGCTTGCCAGGCTGCAGGCGGCGGCCGATCGGGATACGGCGCGGCTGATCGAAAGCGTACCCGACGACAGGTTGCATGAACTGCGCAGCGCCTTGCGCAAGGCGGGGGAATTGCTGGGTGATCCCACCCGTGAAAGCGGTGAGGTGACGTTGCGGCCGCACCGCGTCGGCGATGTCGGCTGGGTCGTGCAGCGCCAGGCCCAACTTTATGCCGAGGAATATGGCTGGACGATCGAGTTCGAGGCCATGCTCGCCGAGATCGGCGCCGATTTCATTCGCAATTTCGTGCCCGGCCGCGATTTCTGCTGGATCGCCGAGCGCGGTGGTCAGCCGGTCGGCGCGGTGTTCCTGGTTCATCAGGATGACAAGGTGGCCAAGCTGAGAATGCTGCATGTCGAGGCGTCGGCGCGCGGCTTCGGCATCGGCAAACGACTGGTGGCGGAATGCGTGAACCAGGCCCGGGCTTGCGGCTACACCAAGCTGGTTCTGTGGACCAACGACATCCTCGTTGCGGCGCGCGCGATCTACGAACGTGCCGGCTTCAGGCTGGTCTCGCAGGAGCACCACCGCAGCTTCGGCAAGGATCTGACCGGCCAGACCTGGGAAATGGATTTGTAGGCGGCTTTTGCTGCCGGTTGCGCGCCAGCGGTATCCTAATTGCCCCGCGCTGCCGCCAAAGCACCGGGAAGTTCCTCGGCAAAAATGTCGAGCTCGTGATCGAGGCCGACGCTGACGCGGATGCAGCGGTCGAGCCGTGGCACCATCGGCTTGCGGATGAAGACGTCGCGTGACAGCAGGGCTTGCAGAAGTTTCAGCGCGAAGGCGCCATCGCCGCAGCAATCGATGGTGACGAAATTGGTCGCCGACGCCAGTGGCTTCAGCCCGTTCGCCTCGGCAATGCCGGCGATGCGTCGGCGGCCGGCCGCGACCCGCGCCACCACGCTTTGCAGATAGTCCTGATCGGCGAGCGCCTCGACGCCGGCGATCTGCGCCATGCGGCTGACGCCGTAATGGTTGCGGATCTTCTCGAAGTCGCGGATCACCTGGGCCTCGGCGATCGCATAGCCGCAGCGTATGCCCGCCAGCCCGTACGCCTTCGAGAAGGTTCGCATGCGGATGACGTTTGGCCTGGAGATATCGATCGGCGGCAGCGCCGAGGCCGGCCCGAGTTCGCCATAGGCCTCGTCGAGCACCAGCATGGTGGTTTCCGGCAGCGCCTCGATGAAGCGGATGATCTCGCTCGCCTCCCACCAACTGCCCATCGGATTGTCGGGGTTGGAGAGATAGACCAGCGGGGCCTTGTCCCTGCGCACCGCCGCCAGCAGGCCATCCAGGCTTTCCCGGTCGTTCTCGTAAGGGACCGTCACCAGTCGTCCGCCGACACCGGCGATGTGGAAGTTGAAGGTCGGATAAGCGCCGAGCGATGTGACCACAGCATCGCCGGGCGCCACATACATGCGTGCCACCAGAGCGAGCAGGCCATCTATGCCTTCGCCGACAACGACGTTCTCTGCTTTTACGCCGTGATGCGCGGCTACCGCCACCTTCAGATCGTGATTGTCGGGATCGCAATACATCCACATGTCGCCGGCGATCTCGGCCATGCGGGCGATGACGCGTGGCGAGGGACCAAAGCTGCTCTCATTGGCGCCGATGCGGGCGCGAAAAGCGCGGCCACGCTCGCGCTCCTGCGCTTCGGGGCCGACAAACGGCACCGTCGAGGGAAGCGCTGCGATGAGCGGCATGAGGGGAGGGCGCTGATGCATGGTGGAAGCTCGCTTGAAAGGGCCTTCTTGCTAGCGCGCCGGATGGGTCGGTGCAAGTTGCCGCTGGGCAGATCCGTAACGCTGGATTCTTTCGGCCGCTTTTGCTAGCGAGACGTGATGAACAACCGTCTGCCGCCTGCTTGGTCAAAGCACATCAAGCCCGGACCCGCGCCGAAAGCGAAGGGGCCGATACTCAAGCCGACAATGAGCCAAGAAAACGCTCAATCGCGAGCGCAGGCCGACGAAGCGCTGCTGAACCAGGCCTATGCCCTTCAGCAGGCCCAGCGGCTCGACGAGGCCCAGGATCTGTGCCTTCGGGTGCTGGCGCGCACGCCAAACCATCCGCTCGCTCTGTATATCCTGGGGACCCTATACCAGCGTTACGATGACGAGATGGCCTTGCGGTATTTCGCGCGGGCGGTCGGCGAGGAACCTAAAAACCCCTACTACCACCTCAGCCTGGGCGAGGCCTATGCGAAGGTCAGCGAATATTCGCCAGCCATCAGGCATATGCTGTATGCTTTGGAACTGCAGCCCGGCCTTATCGAGGTGCTTTGTGCCCTGGGGCACGCCTACACCAAGTTTGACAAACCCGGCATGGCTTTGCCGCTCTACGAGAAGGCGCTCAAGATCAACCGCGATCATCCCAAAGTGCGGGCGGGGCTGGCCAGTGCGCTCAGCGGCCTGGGGCGCATGGATGAGGCCGCCGCCTGTCTGAAAGAAGCAATCGGACGTCGCATCGACGTGCCGACTGCCTACAACGACCTTGTGCAGACGAAAAAATTCACCGAAGAGCCGGAGGAACTCCAATCCATCCTGCGTGAACTCGGCAATCCCAAGCTTGATCCGGACAGTGCTTACAAGCTCCATCACGCTGCCGGCAAGGTGCTGAACGACCTCAAGCGCTACAGTGAGGCATTCGACCATTTCAACAGGGCGAAACGGGCCTCCGGCTACATCTTCGATATCAATCTGTATCGCCGCTGGATCGACTCCCTGATTGAAACCTTCACGCCGGACTTTCTGGCGGCCAGGGCCGGCTATGGAAATCCTTCCGAAGTGCCTGTGTTCGTGGTCGGCATGCCGCGGTCGGGCACAACGCTCACGGAACAGATCTGCGCCAGCCATCCCGATGTTCAAGGGGCAGGCGAGCTTAACAAATTGAGGCGGGTCGCCAATGCAATCGGCCTTAAAACCTCATCGGCTGGCGATTTGAGCCGGCCGGCCATGTCGGTCACGCAAGACCTGTCCAGAACGCTGGCGGAAGAGCATCTGTCCTACCTTAGGGAGTGGGCGCCTGCCGCGCTTCGCGTGGTCGACAAGATGCCGCACAATTTTGAAATGATCGGCCTTATCGGTCTTCTCTTTCCCAACGCGCGCATCATTCATTGCCGCCGTGACGCCATCGACAATTGCGTCTCTTGCTTTGTCCAGACCTTCAACAAAGGACACAGCTACAATACTGATTTGCGGATACTGGGTCTGTACTATCGTGAGTATGACCGACTGATGCGCCATTGGAACGAGGTTTTTCCAGGCCTTATATTCGAAAATCGCTACGAAACGCTGGTCGAGGATCAGGAGGCGCAGTCACGCCGCCTCATAGATTACCTTGGGCTGCCCTGGGATGACGCCTGCCTGCGTTTTTTCGACAGGGATGGTTCGGTCAACACGCCCAGCCGCTGGCAGGTCCGCCAACCGATCTACAAATCGTCCGTCAAGCGCTGGAAGAATTATGAAGGCGAGATCCAGCCACTCATCGATGCTTTGGGCGACTTGGCGGACGCGTAATTCAAACGAGTCTGGCGTGCCTCTCATGCGCGCACGCCTCCTCGATTTTGGTTGGCACTGCTGAGCTGAAGAAGCGCAGGGATGCGCGTGATTCCGCCCCCGATGGTCCCAAACGCAGTCGCTCGGTTGGTCGATTATTTTCTACGGGTCGACCCTCGAAGCGCTTGGTCGCCAACGCGCCGGCCGCAGTGTCCGAAGCTGCCTATGAGGCCAGATCTGGTGGATTCAACTGGTTTTTTTTGGTAGCTAGGGACCATGAACAGCCGCCTGCCGCCCGCTTGGTCCAAACACCTGAAAACTCGGTCCGGACCGCAAATCCCGCAGTCGAAAATCGTGCAGCCCAGGGCGGCCTCTCTGTCGCACGTCCAAGCCGACGACGCACTGCTAAGGCAGGCCTTCAACCTTCAGCAGGCAGATCGGTTGGCGGAGGCAGAGGCGCTATGTCAGCGCGTTTTGGCGCGCAATCCCCGACATCCTCTTGCTTTGTATTTGTTGGGCACCTTTGCGCTCGATCTGGATGACGAGATGGCCATTCGCTGTTTTGAGAGGGCCGTGAGGGAAGCACCTCAAAATCCGCACTATCACCTGACGCTGGGTGAAACCTATTTGAAGGTCGGCGAACATTCCGATGCGATCCGCCATCTTGAGGTTGCCTGCCAGCTGAAAGGCGACTGGGTTGAAGCGCTTTGCGCACTTGGGCGCGCCTACACCGAATTCGGCAAGGCCGATCTTGCGGTGCCGCTTTATGAGAAAGCGCTTGAAATCGACAGCGGCCGTTCCGCCATTCGAATGGGACTGGCCAATGCGCTTGTAAGCCTGGGCCGGATGGACGAGGCGGCGGGATATATGAAGGAGGCGATCAGTCACCGTCAGGATATCGCGGCCGCCTACAACGGCCTGGCCAGCATCCGAAAATTCTCTGAAGAGCCGGCGGAATTGAAATCCATTCTGACCGAGTTGAAAAATCCGGGACTCGACAGGAAAAGCATACAGCAGTTCCACCATGCGGCCGGGAAGATACTGAACGATATCAGGCGCTACGACGACGCGATCGGCCATTTCCGCCAGGCAAAGGAACTTTCAACCCGCCGCTTCGGTATGGAGTCCTATCGGCGCAGCGTCGATTTCATGATAGAACTGTTCGATCCCCGGATGCTGGCCGCCAAGGCAGGTCATGGAAGCACATCGGACGTGCCTGTTTTCGTGCTTGGCATGCCGCGTTCCGGCACCACTTTGACCGAGCAGATCCTTGCTAGCCATCCCGACGTCCATGGAGCCGGTGAGCTGACAAAGGTTCGGCGCATCACCAACAGGCTGGCGCCGAAAACACGCTCGCCGGAGGAATTCCGAAAATCCGTCCTGGATATGACAGTTGATCAGTCGAAGTCCCTGGCCGATGAATATCTCACCCATATCAGGCAACGATCGCCCGACGCGCTGCGGGTAGTGGACAAGCTGCCGCATAATTTTGAGCTTATCGGCCTTATAAGGATCTTGTTCCCCAAGGCACAAATCATTCACTGCCGTCGCGATGCCATCGACAATTGCATCTCGTGCTATTTCCTGAGTTTCAACGAGGACAATATCTACAACGCCGATCTCCATACACTCGGACTATATTATCGCGAGTACGACCGGCTTATGCGGCATTGGGACAAGGTGTTTCCAGGGCAAATCCTGCAGAACCGCTATGAGGACATGGTCTCTGACCAGGAAGGCCAATCGCGCCGCCTGATCGACCATCTGGGACTGCCCTGGGACGACGCCTGCCTGCGATTCTTTGACAAGGGCGGCGCGGTGAACACGTTCAGCCGCTGGCAGGTTCGACAACCGATCTACAGCTCGTCCGTCAGTCGCTGGAAGAATTATGGCAGCGCAATCCAACCGCTGATCGATGGCTTGGGCGATTTGGCTGGGAATTGATCCAGCCGTGAAAGCTCCGGCGCTGCCGGACTGGCGAATAGACCCGATTGCCGTAGCTGTCAGGGCTCGGCTTCGTCGGATGGCTTGTCGCTCGCAAGCCTTCAGGAAGTGCAGGGGCTCGGTCTCGGGCAGCGTCGCCGCATCTTTGGCAAGCCAATGAAAAACCGGCATGAAAAAACCCGGCGGTTGCCCGCCGGGTTTCGATTTCGAAGGCGAAATTGATTAGAAATCGCGCTGGAAGCGGAGGAGACCGCCGACATTGTTCTTCTTGGTTGCCGCGACCCAGACGGAGTCGTTGTCGATGGCGCCCTGGCCGACGCGCTGCCAGTCGACTTCGGCCGTGACCGTGAGGCCAGGAACAACGGTGTAGGCGACGTTCGCCGCGACGCCGATATCCTTCCAGTCGTCATATGACGCCTGGAGGTTGAACGAGGTCTTTTCGTTGAACTTGTAGGTGCCACCGCCCCACAGAGCCCAGTTACCGCCCCACTGCTTGTAAAAGCCGCGGCCGAGCGCGTCGATATTGTTGGTATGGTCGTTGAGGTTATCGTCGGTGCCGTAGCCGGCCATCAAGAACAGCGACAGTTCGTTGGTGGCGTTCACGTCCAGGCGAACCTTGCCGGCGACTTCCTCGTAGTTGCTGTCATACGACACAACACCGGTGATGGCGCCCCAGCCTTGCGTGTACTTCAGACCGCCGACGACATGCGGAACATAGCTGTCGATGGTGCCAACCTCACCCGAACCTTCTTCGAGCGAAACCACGGCCGAGAGGCCATTGCCGGCATCGAAGTAGTACTGAATGACGTTGGTCTGGAAATTGCCGTACGGGACGATCGTGTCGTTGATGACGTTGCCGGCATAGCCGATAAACGTATCAAAGGCCGATTCGTCAGCGCCGACGCGCAGGCCGCCGAGCTGGATCCAGGCGAATTCCAGAGCGCTGCTCTTGTTGCGGGCCTGCCAGCCGTCGCCATTACGGTTGGGGTTCGTAGTGCCGCCGGGCCCCGAGTTATCGCCAAAGTCGCCGTAGTTGTTGCCGAAATTGATGCGGTATTCGGTGTAGGTCTTCAACGTGCCGAGTTCGGTTTCCTGGCCGGTCCAGGTCTTCAGCGTGAAGCGGGTGTTCTTCCAGTAGGTCGAGTTGTCGTCGCCGTGCTGGTGATCCGTAACGTGGTTGACGCCATCGAACGAGCCGCCGTCACCCACGCCGACATCATAGCGGACATAGCCGCCGATGCGCAGGCAGGTCTCGGTGCCGGGGATGTAGAAGTAGCCAGCGCCGTAGACGTCGCAAATCTTGACGTATTCAGCGGGTTCCGGCTCGGCGACGACGACGGCGTCGGCGGCGCGCGCACCGGAAACTGCGATCAGGGCCGCAGCGGAGCCGAGGAGAAGGCTCTTGATGTTCATTTTCTGACCTCCAGTCAGAATCGGATGAAACAGCGGCTTGCGGAGAGTCAGGCGACGCCACAGGAACGGCGCTTCCTTCGACTATCAATTTGTTATTGTTAGGAGATTTGTCCTGCGAAGCGCGCAGCGCGAAGCAGGATGGCGGAGAGGATGGGATTCGAACCCACGAGAAGCTTTTGACCTCTACTCCCTTAGCAGGGGAGCGCCTTCGACCACTCGGCCACCTCTCCGTTGCGCCGCTGGATAAAGAAAAGCGCTGGCACAATCAACAAGCCCGCATCATTATCTGAAAAAATAAGAAGGCGCCGAACCGCGATCTTCCATGCATGTGGCGGTTCTGCGGTTGTTTCCTGGCTAGCGACTCGGGAACTCGCCATGATTCCGTCGGTCCATCGCCGGATTCGGCGGCAAACAAGGGGTTGCGGCGGGCCTGATGGTTAACGAGAGCTTTCTGAGTGAGGCCAAATCGTGTCATTTGTGCAACAACGCCAGGGGATAGCAGCCAGGCAGCCCTTTCACCGGTACGATCGTGGTTGAACGCCGCCGCCTCATGAGTAATGTCGATTTCGAAGGAGCGGCGCGGTGCGCATCTTTTTCGGTAGTGGGGATGGGGCAGGGAACGCTGTCCTTCAGCAAAGAATACCCAGACCCGTTTTTTAACTTTTGACTGGAGGTCAGAAAATGAACATCAAGAGCCTTCTCCTCGGCTCCGCTGCGGCCCTGATCGCAGTTTCCGGTGCGCGCGCCGCCGACGCCGTCGTCGTCGCCGAGCCGGAACCCGCTGAATACGTCAAGATTTGCGACGTCTACGGCGCTGGCTACTTCTACATCCCCGGCACCGAGACCTGCCTGCGCATCGGCGGCTATGTCCG
>NZ_RZRO01000005.1:137823-163685 GCF_003997975.1 Mesorhizobium sp. M7A.F.Ca.US.005.03.1.1 | reverse complement strand
CTCGCCTGAAGGAAGGCTTCGGGATGAGCGAACGGCGGGCGTGTAAAGCCATCGGCTGTTGCCGCATGACGGTTCGCTACCAGACCAGCAGGCCGGACGACCGCGAGGTTCGCGAGCGGATGAAGGCCGATCGCGCAGGAGCGTCGCCGGTTCGGCTACCGGCGTCTTCTCGTGATGCTGAGGCGGGAGGGCCTGGTCGTGAACCACAAGAAGCTGTTCCGGCTCTATCGGGAGGAGAAGCTCGCCGTCGCCGCCGTGGCGGCCGCAAGCGGGCGATCGGGACCAGGGCGCCGATGCTGGTGCCGCTGAGGCCCGACGAGCGCTGGTCGCTCGACTTCGTATCGGACCAGCTCACCGACGGGCGCCGCTTCCGCATCCTGGCCGTCGTCGACGACTGCACGAGAGAGTGCCTCGCACTCATCGTTGATACGTCTCTCTCGGGCATGCGGGTTGCCCGCGAATTGGACGGCTCATCACCGAGCGGGGCCGGCCCAGGATGATCGTCAGCGACAATGGCAGCGAGTTCACCTCGAACGCCATCCTCTCCTGGGCGGATCAGAACCGCGTCGAATGGCATTACATTGCGCCCGGCAAGCCGATGCAGAATGGCTTCATCGAGAGCTTCAACGGCCGACTGCGCGATGAACTGCTCAACGAGACGCTGTTCACCTCGCTGGCTCAGGCGCGCGTAGCCATCGCCCTGTGGCACGCCGACTACAACACCGCGCGGCCGCACTCCCCCCTGGCAGACCCCGGCCAAGTTCGCCAGCACCTTCAATCCGCGACGGTCGCTCGCGCTGCGCTATGCCAAAGGCTCCGCGCCAGCGCCCGTCGCTTCACCCGCCCAGCAGGGCACAACCCACGCCGGAAACGAACTCAAAACTGCTGGGGCAACGTCAGTCCCATAGAGCCTTGATGGTTATCTCGGCCTTTGCTCGCAGCAGCGCCTTAGGTTGGGCGAAGGCGTTCTCAATCGGATTGAAGTCGGGACTGTAGGGCGGCAGTTAGAGCAGGCTCGCCTGCGGCCTCAATCGCGCCGCGCAGGGTTCTCCAGGCGGATGTCGCCAATGTCAAATTTGCTGGCATCCATGTCGCCCTCGCCAACCGCACAAGCGAAGGCCAGAAAGCCAACATGTGTTCTGCGGCTTAATTAAGAGTCAGCCGATGTCGGCCGAACATCACCTTGTCTCGAAGTCGACGATCGGACAGCAGGTTGCGAAAGTTGGCGCGATGCGAAACAAACTGCTGAAGCGCTCAACTTTTATTGATCACGCGTGTTGGACGCGACGCACTCCCGTTCCAATCGGGCTGAGCGCAAATTCTCCCGGTTCACAAAACTGAGTCGCTGGAGTAGTGGGGGCGCAGAGAAATCTCCGGTCGCAGCCTTACCCGGTCAAAACAAGGATACCAATGATGAAGACTCTCGCCGTCTGCTCTGGCGGATTGGACTCCGTTTCCCTTGCTCACATGGTGGCAGCGGAGCACGAACTCACCGGCCTTCTATCTTTCGACTATGGCCAACGGCACAGGAAGGAATTGGGCTTCGCCGCTCTTTGCGCGCAGCGACTGAAGGTCCCGCACCAGATCATCGACATCGGCGAAATTGGCCGTGGCCTTTCCGGCTCAGCGCTGACTAGCAGTATCGACGTGCCGGACGGCCACTACGCCGAAGACACGATGAAGATTACGGTGGTGCCGAACCGCAATGCCATCATGTTGGCAATCGCCTTCGGTCTCGCCGCCGCCCACAGCGCCGAAGCGGTGGCGGCGGCCGTGCATGGTGGGGACCATTTCATCTATCCCGATTGCCGTCCGGCCTTCATTGAAGCTTTCCAGACAATGCAAGACCGCGCGCTCGACGGCTATGCGCAGATACGCCTCTATGCACCGTATGTGAATCTCGGAAAAGCTGACATTGTTGCGGATGGCGCAAGATACGGCACCCCGTTTGCTGAGACCTGGTCCTGTTACAAGGGCGGCGTGCGTCACTGCGGACGATGCGGGACCTGCGTCGAGCGGCGCGAAGCGTTCCATCTCGCCGGGCACGCTGATCCCACCGACTACGAGGACGCCGATTTCTGGCTTGAGGCGCTGCGCAGGAGGCGCGCGTAATGTTCCACATCAGCAAGGAATTCCACTTCTCGGCCTCGCATCAGCTCACCTCCTTGCCTCCCAACCATCAATGCGCGCGCCTGCACGGGCATAACTATGTCGTCGTAGTGGAGCTGTCGGCCAAGGAACTGGACGCCCACGGCTTCGTGCGCGACTATCACGATCTGGCGCCGCTCAAACGCTACATTGACGAGAGCTTCGACCATCGGCACCTCAACGACGTGCTGGGACATGAGAAGGTCACGGCGGAATGCCTGGCCAGACATTTCTATGAATGGTGCAAGGCACGTCTGCCGCAGACCGCGGCCGTGCGCGTTAGCGAAACACCGAAAACTTGGGCGGAATACCGTCCGTGACCGACATGCATCCCGCAATCCGTGTGAGCGAGATATTCGGGCCGACTATCCAGGGCGAGGGCGTGCTCATCGGCTTGCCGACGGTGTTCATCAGAACCGGCGGATGTGATTATCGCTGTTCATGGTGCGACAGCCTTCACGCGGTGGACAATCAGTATCGCCATGAATGGCTACCGATGCCGATCGATGCCGTGTGGCAAACCGTCCATGCGCTTTCCGGCGGCAGGCCGGTTATGGTCTCCTTGTCAGGCGGCAACCCGGCCATTCAGCCGTTCGGTCCCCTCATAGAACGAGGCCATCGCGAGGGCTATCGTTTTGCACTGGAAACGCAGGGTTCCGTGGTGAGGGAGTGGTTTGCGGATCTTGACGTGCTGACCCTTAGCCCAAAGCCGCCGTCCAGCGAGATGACGACCCGTTGGGCTGCGTTTGATGCATGCCTCGAAGCGGCGCAAGAGAAGCCGCAAATCGTGCTCAAGCTCGTCGTTTTCGACGAGAGTGACTATGCCTACGCCAAAGAAGTCGCGGCGAGATATCCGCACCTTCCGATCTATCTGCAACCCGGCAATCACACGCCGCCGCTCCCTGGCAGTGAAGACGCCTCTGTCGACTTGGACGGAATAATGATGCGAATGGAATGGCTTGTCGAAAGGGTGACTAGCGACAGGTGGTTCGAAGCCCGCGTGTTGCCGCAGCTGCACGTTCTGCTTTGGGGTAACAAGAGGGCGGTCTAGTCTGTGGCTTGCGTCGCACCGGAAGGCCGGGCTCCAACGGCTTGGCAGGCTCTCTTCGCGTGCCGAGTACAGCCGAGCTTTGTTCGCGTCAGCGGTCTCGCGATTGTGCGGCTGGAAACCGCCCGGACACCCCGCTGCCGGCGTGTGTCACCTTGACTCCGATGAGCTGTCGTCACGCAAAGTTGAAATCCGCAAGAACTGGCCTTCTCGCCCCACCTGCTCCGTCGCAAGCACGTCATCCCCTCATCCTTGTCCAGCTCTTATCGATGTATCTCATTGTCCGGCCTGACGCACGACTGTCAGCATGGGAATGCATCCATTGCGCAAATGCCTTCCATAAAGAAGATCGATTTCCTCATTGGCCCAACGTGAAATATAGCAACGTTTTCGTGGCGTGGGTCGGCTGCGTCGGGAGTAGCGATGAAAACGTATTGGGGTCGCCTGCGTCTCCTTGGGCAGCGAGTGTAAAGTATAGCGATGCGGCCTCCGGCGCGAACGGCAGCCGCGCAGTGATCACCTTCGCCTGTGCCTTTGCGGCGGGGGTCAAGCGCTGGTCTGCTAAAATTTTTTATCGTTTAGCTGGTTGAAACTGCCCCCGTTGCGGGCTGCAGAAGCCGGCCAGCCGAGAAACGGCAGCCGCACTTATGAAAGCACGCCAAGGCGTGCGGGCATCTATCAGTTGCAAAGGACAATACTGGCCGCGCCGATTGGCCATCACGCGTCCATTAGGGCAGCCACCAACATCAGTTCGCAAGAGGAGCAAAAGTAATATGTATCGTCGTCACCTGATCAAAGGGTTGGTTGCGCTCGGCGCATGCCGGATTTGCGTTCAAGCCGCCCAAGCGACCAGTGCCCATTGGGGGTACACCGGTCCGGTCGGACCGGAGCACTGGGCTGATCTGGATAAGGAAAATTTCGTATGCTCTGCCGGCACGCAGCAATCGCCGATCAATATCAACAGCGCGGTCAAGGCGGATATCCCGCATATCGCCATCGGCTGGCACAAGGGCGGCGGCAATATGGTGAACAACGGCCACACCATTCAAATCAATATGCCACAAGGCAGCACGCTGACCCGCGGCGATCGTGTCTACGAACTGGTACAGTTCCATTTCCATGCGCCAAGCGAACATCACGTGGCGGGCAAGAGCTTCCCGATGGAGGTGCATTTCGTTCACAAGGACACGCAAAGTGGTACTCTGGGCGTGCTGGGCGTCTTTTTAACGCCCGGCGCGACAAATGCCAGCTTTGCTGCCCTTGCTGCGGCCTTTCCCGAACTGCCGAATGGGGAGGTGACGATCGACGAGGTGAATCCCAACTGGCTTCTGCCAGCCTCGCTTGGCTATTGGACTTATGAGGGCTCACTGACGACGCCGCCGTGCACCGAAAACGTCGAGTGGATGGTGGCGATGGAACCGGTTGACGTTGATCCGGCAGACATCCAGCGATTTGCCTCACTCTACCCGTCGAACGCGCGCCCTATTCATTCACCCAATCGACGCTTCATCCTGCGCCAGAGTTGAGCGCCGCCCCAGCGGTTCCGCACGGTCCAACATTCTTGGCACAAGTTGGCGCGAAGCCTCCTCTTCCGGTCTGGCGGTCTGACGGCGCTCCCCAAGCTGGCTAGTCTAAATGATAGGGATTCGGTGCCGACACCACTCGTCCCAAATACGTCGCGGCGAGGTTTGTCTGCAACCCGGCAATCACACGCCGCCCCGCCGTGGTAATGAAGACGTCTCTGTCGAGTCCGACGGAATATGATGCGCATGGAACCGCTGGTAGAAAAGGTGACCAGCGACAGGTGGTTCGAAGCCCGCGTCTTGCCGCAGCTGCACGTTCTACTCTGGGGTAACAAGAGGGTAGTGTATACCTTCTCCTAGCTTCGCCGCCAACTACTCGGTTTTCCGAATTGCTCTCTATATTCTTGAAGACGATGCGTTCGTTAAAGACATGTGCTGCGCACCTGGTGTAAAAGCTGCTCTCATCATGCAGAGGTCAAGCCAGTCGGGCTCATCCGAGGCTATGGCCGTGAGCACTGTTCAGTTCGGCAGAGAGGGCGCTTTTGTACACACTTTGCGATCGTGGCGGCCCCGTGGGCAGATCTGCAAGCTGCCGCGACACTAACCTCTCGAAGCCCGCCCGCCCGCCTTTCGTGCAGCTTCCTCTGAACAAAACCACCGCTCGCCCTTCAATAGGTTGATGCGTGTCTCCCAGTAAGATTCCTGTCCAAGAACGTGATAATCTTCTTGCCAGTGTTGTAGCTGATGTTGCCCTTGATGCCGCAGCCTACCGCGGCGGGACCAAACTCAATGGCAAGCAGGCCGGCTAGGATCGTGCAGCCAGTCGCGAGCCTCGCCCACAACGGGGTCTCACGCGCATGAGGGCGCCGACCATGGGTTCGGCGGTTCATACGCGTATAACACGTATCTTTCTGAAAAAATCAATGCTCTCGGCTAAGCTACTGAATTATTTGGCTTCCATATAGCGCGTCGGCGGAACCAACTTGTAGACGGGCTATGAAAGGTTAAGCGCGGATGTCTATCGGCCGCCGGCGTTCCCGCTCTGTAAGCCTGCCTGAACTACCCGCGCCGCGGTCAAGCCCCAGGCTCCTGCTCATCCAGCGACCGCCCGATCAATGGCAGGCTGGAAAGACAAGAGCCGATGTCTTCCGATGGTCTCGCCATCAGCTTTGGGCTAACTTCCCCATTCTCCCGCTTCGAGCTCGACACACGGCGGTTTGGATGGCGCACGACAATCTGTGTCGGCTTTGTCGTGTCCGTGACAGACGCCTGAAAGGCCCGTTCGCGCGTTTTGCCGCCGTCTAAGCGGCTGGAATTTAATGACAAAGTTTCTTCTGGGATCGGCCGATCACGCTGGTACGCTTTTTGCGATGCTTGGTGTGAGGCGGCACGAGCTGCCTATCGGCACTTGTGTCGCGGGCAGTCGCGATAATTAGAACGAAGGAAGGAAAGCTATTATGTCAGGTCTGCGTCAGATCGCCTTTTACGGAAAAGGCGGCATCGGCAAGTCCACCACGTCCCAAAATACGCTCGCTGCCCTTGTCGACCTCGGGCAGAGAATCCTCATCGTAGGATGCGACCCCAAAGCCGATTCCACACGCTTGATCCTGAATTCGAAAGCTCAGGATACCGTCCTGGATCTCGCCGCACAGGAAGGCTCGGTGGAAGACCTCGAACTCCAGGACGTGCTCAAGGTGGGCTACAGAGGCATCAAGTGCGTGGAGTCCGGCGGCCCCGAGCCGGGTGTCGGTTGCGCCGGCCGCGGCGTCATCACCTCGATCAATTTCCTCGAGGAGAATGGCGCTTATGACGATGTCGATTATGTCTCCTATGACGTCCTCGGCGACGTGGTATGCGGCGGCTTCGCCATGCCGATCCGCGAAGGCAAGGCCCAGGAGATCTATATCGTCATGTCCGGCGAGATGATGGCGCTCTATGCCGCCAACAACATCGCCAAGGGCATCCTCAAATATGCCCATTCGGGCGGTGTGCGGCTGGGCGGGCTGATCTGCAATGAACGTCAAACCGACCGCGAACTCGATCTGGCCGAAGCACTGGCTGGCCGATTGAATTCCAAGCTCATCCACTTCGTGCCCCGCGACAACATCGTCCAACATGCCGAACTCAGGAAGATGTCGGTGATCCAGTACGCGCCGGACTCAAAGCAGGCAGGGGAATACCGCGCTCTGGCCGAGAAGATCCACGCCAATTCGGGCCAGGGTACGATCCCGACGCCGATCACCATGGAGGAGCTGGAGGAGATGCTGCTCGACTTCGGCATCATGAAGACCGACGAGCAGATGCTTGCCGAGCTTCACTCCAAGGAAGCGGCGAAGGCGGCGGCCCAGTAGTGACATTAGCGCTGCCATGAATCGGCGCGCCTTGCAGAGAACGGCGCCTATTCTTTGAGGCGTCACCCAACCTTGAAAGGGGGACTCATGAGCCGGGAATACGAGAATGACGGTGCTCTTCATGCGAAGCTTATCGAAGAGGTGCTGTCGCATTATCCCGACAAGGCGGCGAAGCGCCGCAAGAAGCACCTCAACGTCGCAAAGAGCGGCAACGAGGCTGGCGGGGAAAGCGAGGTCCTTTCCGAATGCGACGTCAAATCGAACATCAAGTCCATTCCCGGGGTGATGACGATTCGCGGCTGTGCATATGCTGGTTCGAAAGGCGTGGTGTGGGGGCCAGTCAAGGATATGGTCCATATCTCGCACGGCCCGGTCGGCTGCGGCCAATATTCTTGGTCGCAGCGCCGCAACTACTACGTCGGTACAACGGGCGTCGACACGTTCGGGACAATGCAGTTCACCTCCGATTTCCAGGAGAAGGACATCGTCTTCGGCGGCGACAAGAAGCTGGAACAGATCATTGACGAGATTGAAGTCTTGTTTCCGCTCAACAACGGCATCACCGTGCAGTCCGAATGCCCTATCGGCCTGATTGGCGATGACACCGAGGCCGTTTCTCGCAAAAAGACCAAGGAGTATGACAAGACGATCGTGCCGGTACGCTGCGAGGGCTTCCGCGGCGTCTCGCAGTCGCTTGGCCACCACATCGCCAATGATGCAATCCGGGATTGGGTCTTCGACAAAAAGGATGTCAAGTTCGAGGCCGGCCCCTACGACGTCAACGTCATCGGCGACTACAATATCGGCGGCGATGCCTGGGCCTCGCGCATACTGCTTGAGGAGATAGGGCTGCGCGTGGTTGGCAACTGGTCGGGTGACGCCACACTCGCAGAGATCGAGCGCGCCCCGAAGGCTAAGCTCAATCTTATCCACTGCTACCGGTCGATGAATTACATCTGTCGGCATATGGAGGAAAAGTATGGCGTCGCCTGGATGGAGTACAATTTCTTCGGTCCCTCCCAGATCGAAGCCTCTCTGCGCAACATAGCCAAGCATTTTGGGCCGGAAATCGAGGAGAAGACCGAAAAGGTCATTGCCAAGTACAGGCCGCTTGTTGATGCGGTCATCGCCAAGTACCTGTCGCGCCTGGAAGGAAATACCGTGATGCTCTATGTCGGCGGCCTGCGCCCCCGCCACGTCGTCACGGCCTACGAGGACCTCGGCATGGTCATCGTGGGCACCGGCTATGAATTCGCCCACAGCGACGACTATCAGCGCACCGGCCACTACGTGAAGAACGGCACGCTGATCTACGATGACGTGACCGGCTATGAGTTGGAGAAATTCATCGAAGGGATTCGCCCAAATCTGGTCGGCTCGGGAATCAAAGAAAAATACCCGGTGCAGAAGATGGGCATACCGTTCCGCCAGATGCATTCCTGGGATTATTCAGGCCCGTATCACGGCTACGACGGCTTTGCCATTTTCGCACGTGATGTGGATCTCGCCATTAACAACCCGGTCTGGGACCTATTCCACGCGCCTTGGAAAAGAAGCCGGGGCGATGAGCGGGCGATGGCTGCCGAATAAACATTTGCTTCAGCCCCAGTCTCCCACTGAGACGGTGAACTCCCGCGGCCTCTGATCCGCCGGAGCCTGGAACGTCTTGACGTCCTGAGCTGCCGTCCCGCGCAGCCAGATGCAAAAGAGGTAATCATCATGCCGCAGTCGGCTGAAAAAATTCTCGATCACGCTCCCCTGTTCCGCGAGCCGGAATACAGAAAGATGCTCGCTGAGAAGAAGCTAAACTTCGAATGTCCGCACCCCGATGAAATCGTTTCCGATCAGCGCGATTTCACCCAGACGTGGGAATACCGCGAAAAGAACCTCGCCCGCAAAGCGCTTGTCGTGAACCCGGCCAAGGCCTGCCAGCCGCTGGGTGCGGTATTCGCTGCCGCCGGCTTCGAGCGAACCATGTCCTTCGTCCACGGCAGCCAAGGTTGCGTCGCCTATTACCGCTCGCACCTGTCGCGCCATTTCAAGGAGCCTGCCGCGGCGGTCTCCTCCTCAATGACCGAGGATGCGGCGGTGTTTGGCGGCCTGAAGAACATGGTCGACGGGCTCGCCAACACCTACCAGCTCTACGACCCCAAGATGATTGCCGTGTCGACGACCTGTATGGCAGAGGTCATTGGCGACGACCTGCACAGCTTCATCCAGAACGCCAAGGACGAAGATTCAGTCCCGCGCGACTTCGACGTGCCCTTTGCCCACACCCCGGCCTTCGTTGGCAGTCATGTCGACGGCTATGACAACATGGTCAAAGGCATTTTGGAGCACTTCTGGAAAGGTCAGGAGCGTACGCAAATCGAAGGAACCATCAACATCATTCCGGGCTTCGACGGCTTCTGCGTCGGCAACAACCGGGAGCTCAAGCGCCTGCTCGATGTAATGGGCGTGTCCTATACATTGATCCAGGATGCCTCTGACCAGTTCGATACGCCTTCGGACGGTGAATACCGCATGTATGACGGGGGCACGAAGATCAACGAGGTGAAGAAGGCCCTCAACGCCGAGGCAACGCTTTCGCTGCAGCATCACAACACCCGAAAGACACTGGGCTATTGCGAGGAGGTCGGGCAGGCGACGGCCTCGTTCCACTATCCGCTCGGCGTTCAGGCGACGGACGAATTCCTGATGGAGGTCGCGGCGATTTCCGGCAAGGAGATTCCCGAGGCAATTCGCCTCGAGCGCGGCCGACTGGTAGACGCCATGGCGGACAGCCAATCCTGGCTGCATGGTAAGAAATACGCCATCTACGGTGATCCCGACTTCGTTCACGCAATGGCCCGCTTTGTCATGGAGACCGGCGGCGAGCCAACCCATTGCCTCGCCACCAATGGCACCTCGGCATGGGAAGCCGATTTGAAGAAGCTGCTAGCATCCTCGCCTTTCGGCAAGGCTGCCCAGGTTTGGGCGGGCAAGGACCTGTGGGCGCTGCGCTCGCTGCTCTTTACCGAGCCGGTGGACCTTTTGATCGGCAATTCCTACGGCAAGTACCTGGAGCGCGACACCGGAACGCCGCTGATCCGGCTGATGTTTCCGATCTTCGATCGGCACCATCATCACCGCTTTGCGCTCTTTGGCTACCAGGGCGCGTTGCGCGTGCTGACGACGATCCTCGACAAGATCTTCGACAAACTCGATCGCGAGACGAGCGAGACGGGTGTGACGGATTATTCCTATGACCTCACGCGCTAAGAGCCGTGGCCGGCTTTTCGCCGAGGCCATTCCTTGCCCAATGGACTGGGGAGGCTGAGCGATGTCCTCCCTCAGCGCCAAAATCAAGGACGCCTTCGATGAGCCCGCCTGCGATAAGAACCGTGGCAAAGATGCCAAGGCGCGCAAGGAGGGCTGCTCGAAGTCGCTGACACCAGGGGCGGCAGCCGGCGGCTGCGCCTTTGACGGAGCCAAGATCGTCCTGCAGCCGATCACCGACGTTGCGCATCTGGTCCATGCGCCGCTCGCCTGCGAGGGCAATTCTTGGGACAACCGTGGTGCGGTTTCGTCAGGGCCGACCTTGTGGCGGACAAGCTTCACGACCGACCTCACCGAACTCGACCTGGTGATGGGGCAGGGCGAGCGGAAACTCTTCAAGGCGATCCGCGAGATCAAGCACACATACGCGCCGCCGGCGATCTTCGTCTACTCAACTTGCGTAACGGCGCTGATCGGTGACGACATCGAGGCCGTGTGCAAACGCGCCACGGAAAAGTTCGGTTTGGCCGTGGTGCCGATCAATGCGCCTGGCCTGGCAGGCTCCAAGAACCTCGGCAACAAGCTCGCCGCCGAGGCGTTGCTCGATCATGTCATCGGCACGGTCGAACCCGACGACCCCGGGCCCTACGACATCAACATCCTTGGCGAATTCAACCTCTCGGGCGAATTCTGGCTTGTAAAGCCGCTCCTCGATCGGCTCGGCATCCGGGTGCGCGCCTGCATTCCCGGCGATGCGCGTTACCGCGACATTGCTTCCGCGCACCGCGCCCGGGCGGCAATGATCGTGTGCTCGACCGCGCTGATCAGTCTTGCCCGCAAGATGGAGGAGCGCTGGGACATCCCGTTCTTCGAGGGCTCCTTCTATGGCATCTCCGACACATCGCAAGCTCTTCGCAACCTTGTCAGGCTGCTGGTGAGGAAGGGCGCCGATCCGGAGATCCTCGAGCGCACGGAGACGCTGATCGCGCAGCAGGAGGCGATCGCGTGGAAGAAACTCGAATCCTACCGGCAAAGGCTCCAAGGCAAGCGCGTGCTGCTCAACACAGGCGGTGTGAAGTCCTGGTCGGTTGTCCGTGCGCTGATGGAGATCGGAATCGAGATCGTCGGCACCTCGGTCAAGAAATCTACGGTGCAGGACAAGGAGCGCATCAAACAAGTTCTCAAGCACGACAAGCATATGTTCGAATACATGGCTGCGCGCGAGCTGTACGCCATGCTCTCTGAACACAGGGCCGATATCATGCTGTCGGGCGGTCGCACGCAATTCATTGCGCTCAAGGCCAAGACGCCCTGGCTCGATATCAACCAGGAGCGCCAGCACCCTTATGCCGGCTATGCCGGCATGGTGGAACTCGTACGCCAGATCGACCTCGCCATTCACAATCCGGTCTGGTCTCAGGTGCGCCAGCCGGCCCCGTGGGATTGCCAGCCTGATCTAAAAGACGAACTGCCATGCACGAAGAAGGAGTCCGGGCACCTGTTCGATGAATTCGCCGGCGCGACGGCACACGAGTTCAGCGAGTGTTGAGGCGACCGATGGCCCGCATCCTTCCCCAGACCAAATCCGCGGCGGTGAACCCGCTGAAGTCGTCGCAGCCGCTGGGTGCCGCCTTTGCCTTTCTTGGGGTCGACGGCGCGATGCCGCTGTTCCACGGCAGCCAGGGATGCACAAGCTTCGCGCTCGTGCTCTTCGTACGGCACTTCAAAGAAACGATTCCATTGCAGACAACAGCGATGGATGAGGTGGCGACCATCCTCGGCGCTGCCGACCATCTTGAAGAAGCCATCCTCAACCTCAAGAACCGCACGAAGCCAAAGCTGATCGGGGTGTGCACGACCGCGCTGGTGGAGACGCGTGGCGAAGATTGCGCGAGTGATATTGCGAACATCAAGCTGAAGCACACGCAAGAGCTTGCGGGTACGGAGGTCGTGCTGGCCAACACGCCGGATTTTGACGGCGCGATCGAAGAGGGCTGGGCCAAGGCAGTCACCGCAATGATCAAAGGGATTACAGGCTCGGGCGAACGTGCGCGGCAGCCGAAGAAGATCGCGATCCTGCCCGGATGCAACCTCACTGTCGCCGACATCGAGCATATGCGTGACATGGTTGAAAGCTTTGGGCTCAAGCCGGTTATTCTGCCCGACATTTCAGGCTCGCTCGACGGTACGGTTCCTGACCGCTGGGTAGCGACCACATACGGCGGCACCAGCGTCGAAGACATTCGCGAGTTGGGCACGGCCATGCAATGCATCGCCATCGGTGAGCACATGCGCCGCCCGGCGAAAGCGCTGCACGGGTTGACCGGCGTGCCTTACGTGTTGTTCCAGTCACTGACTGGGCTGCAGGACACGGACCGCTTCGTGTCGCTGCTGTCTGCGATTTCGGGCGCGGCGGTACCGGCCCGCGTGCGCCGGCGCCGGGCGCAATTGCAGGACGCGATGCTCGACGGACATTTCCATTTCGGCGGCAAGAAAATTGCCATCGCTGCCGAACCAGACCAGCTGTTCCAACTTGCGACCTTCTTTGCTGGCCTCGGCTCCGAGATAGCCGCGGCCGTCACAACGACCGACAGGTCTAAAATTCTCGAGAAAGTCCCGGCGGTTTCGGTTCAGATCGGCGATCTCGGCGATCTGGAAAGTCTTGCCGTCGGTGCTGACCTGCTTGTCACGCATTCGCACGGGCGCCAAGCATCGGAGCGGCTCCGAATTCCGCTCATGCGCATCGGGTTCCCGGTCTTCGATCGACTAGGCAGCCAGCACAAGCTCGCAATTCTCTATCAGGGCACCCGCGACATGATCTTCGAGGTCGCCAGCATCTTCCAGGCCAACCAACACGCGCCCACTCCTGAGGCGCTTGATCCACTCCGTAATCGAGAAATATCACGATGAACGCTGTTCGCCGCCTCTCGCTGGTCAGTAGTGAGGTTTTCGCCCCGATGCCTGAACGACGTAAGGGCGCATTGCGCGTTGCGATCGCCACTCAGGACATGCAGGACCTCAACGCCCATTTCGGGTCGGCCAGGCGCTTTGCTGTCTACGACGTGACGCGCGAGGAATGGAATCTCGTAGAAGCCGTGGCCTTCGATGACGTGTCCGATGAAAGCGGGGAGCATCGGGCCGAGCGCGATGATCGCATCACGCCAAAGGTGGATGCGCTCAAGGGCTGTCAGATCCTGTTTTGTCTGGCAATTGGCGGCCCTTCGGCAGCCAAGCTTGTCGCGGCAAAAATCCACCCGATCAAAGTGGCGGAGCCCCAATCGATCCCACAGGTGCTCTTGCGCACGCAGATGATGCTCAGGACGTGTCCTCCGCCTTGGCTGCGCAAGGTGCTGGCGCGAGCGGGCATTGCCGAAAAGAAACCGTCCTTCGAGGACGAGGACTGAAAAGAGGAGGACGCCAATGCCTGACCCCGCAATCCCCCCAGCTGTCGCCGAAGACGAGGCGGCTCTTTGCACCCCGTTCGTCAAATGCCTCGTGCGGCTGATCCGTTCTCAGGATTCCTATGGCTCGTGGGAACGCAAAGCGGACGCTGAGCTGCTGGGCGACTTCATCATTACCAAGGAACAGCGCCGAGGGATCCCAATCATCGGAGATCCCGATCCCGACGTGCTGTGGAGGCTCGACAAGTACTACGCCGCCATCGGGCTTGCGATCGAGGAGCGCTGCGGCCTTATGGCATCGCCGATGATCCAGGTGAGCCATGAGGGTTTTGGTCGGGTGCTTTTCACGACCGGACGGCTGGTCGTTTTGTCCAAAACGCTGCGCGATGTCCACCGGTTTGGCTTCGAGACGCTCCTGAAGCTCGCCACGGCCGGTACGAAGCTGGTCGACGATGCGATTTCAGTCATCGAAACCTTTCCCCACGTGGCGCTGGCATGATGGGCGCGATTTTCGAGAAAGGCCATCATGACGGACCCGAGAAACTATGTTGGCCAGTCCCCTCGATCCAGGGACTCGAGGCCGACCAGGTTGTTGGGGTATCGCCGATGAAGAAGCCGCTGGTCCTGATCTGCTCGCAAGATGCCGAGTTCTATCTGCTCTACAGCCACATACTGGAGGTTGACGGTTTCAGCAGTGAGACGGCAGACGGCGCGAAGGCTGCGCTGGCCTTGGCCGAACAACGGGAGCTTCAGGCCGTAGTGCTGGATTGCGACCCAGCCAGCATAAACGGGTCCGCAATTTGCGCCCACCTCAAGCGGGAACCGCGCACCACCGACCTGCCTATCATCGCCCTGATCGCGCCTGGCGCCGAGCACCAGCACCTCGATCTCTTGAAGGCAGGCGTTGAGAGCTTTGTGCGGCCGGTGGCTCCGGCCAAGCTGCTCGACTGCCTGCGGGCGAGGCTCGGGCTGACCAAGCGTGGTCCGAACGGGGTTGAAAACGACAGTTGGATTTGTTGTGGAGGCCTGGAGATGAAGCTCGATGCCCATCGGGTTCGCGGTAATGGCCACGACATCCATCTCGGACGGATCGATTTCAACGTGCTGCGGCTTATGATTGAGGCCCCCGGCAAGGTCTTCAGCCGGGACGAGCTTATCGGGGCGGCCTGGCTGCCCAACATTCATGTCGGTGCACGCACCGTCGATGTCCATATCAGCCGAATCAGGAGGGCGCTGAAAACGGCCTTGCCCGGCAGCGTCATTCGCACCGTCAGGTCGGCCGGCTACTCGCTCGAGAAGCCGGACGACTGAAATCGGTGATCGAACGTGGTGCCGCTCTCTCTTCCTCCTGAGAGCGGTGTTGCCGCTTTGAGGCGCTCCTAACGAAGACCAGGAGAAGCAGGCAAATGGAATTTAAAAGCATATTCAGTGTGACGGGTGCTGATCATTCTGATGAGGACCTCACAACAGCTGCCGGACTGTGTGCCGAGGTCGGCGCGCACCTATCGGTACTCATTATACCGCCTCCATTGCTCTTGATGTCGTCTCCGCCCCCCGAATGGAATACAGGACGTGCACAGGCAATTGCAGTACCGAACTATCGATTTCAGCAAATCGAGAAATTTTCACAGGACGTGACCAGAATGGAAAGACGGTCCGCGGATATCCTCAAAAGGCTGAAAGCTATGTCGCTTTCCTGTGACGTTGACACCGACTATTGCGATCCGGCTAGCCTCGGTGAAGTGGCACGACAGCGGGCGCTCTGCGCTGACCTGACGATCGTTGGAGGAGACCTCCTCAACGATGAGACTCTCGGACCTCCTGTTGTCAACGGCTGCTTGTTCGATAGCGGAAAGCCGGTGCTCATCGTGCCGAAGGGCGTTAAGGCGACGCTGTCGCCTCGACGCGTGCTGGTCGGCTGGGATTCGCGTGTAGAGGCCTCGCGTGCGGTTCGGGAAGCTCTTAGTATCCTATCCGCTGCCAAGGAAGTCTGTGTCGCTATGGTCGATCCAAAGGCGCAAAACAACGGGAAAGGCGCGCAGTCTGGAGCTGACATCGCTGCCTATCTTACTCGGCACGGTGCTCGGGTCTCCGTTGACCTGCTTAAGAGCGCCGGCAAATCGGCGGGCACAGTGCTGACCCAGCACGCGAACGACATCTGTGCTGACATGATGGTTATGGGTGCTTATGGCAGCCGTGGGCTGCGTGAGCGGATTTTCGGCGGTCCGCCGAGCTGGAGCTTTGGGAAGACCACATTGCCGCTGTTTTTGGCTCGCTGATCAGCTCCGTAGGAACACCGATCAGGTCGTAGGACCGCCAACCAGTCCGAAGTCGTCGTCGGTTACCGGTCGGATTGCGGAGACATGGCTGGATCCGCGAACATCTTGCGACGCTTGTCAGAGCCAAACCGGACGCCTCGACTGCTTCACGACGCTCTCGTGAACCAACTCGTGCGAGATCGTCCGCAACGGGCAGTAAAGACGAACGGCTGCAGCAGACCGCAGCCAAGCCACAGGGCGGGTGTACCAGGAGACCCCGCCTCGTGCGCGAACCCTGTTGGAAGGCCCCTTATCAGTACCCGGACGCGCGTCAAATCGGCGGCTGTCCCTGTCAGCCTGCGGTGTGCAAGGGCCGCTGCCGCGGAGCTTCCCCTGCCCGATCGTCGGGCGTGCGACAATGTCGGATTCCAGACGAGCTGGAACTGCGCGAACTCGTTGGTTTGACAGGTCTTTATCCGGCACGCCGCATGCATGGGAGTCTCCGAAAGCATTAAGAGCCGTTATCCATGGTTACGCCCCTCGAAAGAAAGAGCCGCTTCCGTCGTGGCAGGGAAACAGCCACTCCTGGGGTGGAGGCCGGCGCTAGAAGCCGCCGTAAGATCCGGAAGAGCCGCGCGACAGCATCACACACTTTCCTTCTGCTCTTGGGTTCGGATCACGCCGCGCCGCTGTCGATGCCGCCGACATTGAGCCCAAGACCTGGAAGGCGGCACACGCTTTTGCTGTCCTCTCAGTCGGGACCGCGGCTCAAGCATGCCTGTGAGGTTCGCATTGCTCAATGCCCGGCAATCGACGTCAACATGCCGCTGAGTTGGAAAACACTCCTAGAGGAGTAAGGATAAGTGGACCTCTTTTGTATTGGTGTGGGTGCTGGACCATCTAATTTGAGCCTTGCGTGTCAGATACAGGAAGAGATTGCGCAAGGGGCACTGTTCCTGGACCGGGAGGTCGATTTCCGAGGACATCCAGGCAGCGCTTTCGATTGCGCGGAGCTCCAGGTCGGCCACTTCCAGGATCTGGTTACTCTGGTCAATCCGCGATCAGCCTACACATTCGTAAACTACCTCCACGAGAACGGGCGTCTTTACAATTTCCTCAATGCGCAATTTCACGGGGTGCTTAGAGCCGAGTTCGCCCAATATCTCAACTGGGCGTTCCAGAAGAATCCGCTTGTCCGTGGCGGCGAGGCCGTTCGCGAAATCCGCTTTGACGGCGAGTTTCGCGTGCGGACGGACAACGCGGTCCTTGATGCAAGAAACCTCGTCATCGACATAGGCAAGCAGGCGCAAATTCCGCCTCAGTTTCATGGCTGGACTGGACCCAACCTGTTCCACTCATCTGAGTTGGCCCACATCAATCCTGAGGTGCAAAAAAAGCATGTCTGCGTTGTTGGCGGCGGACAGTCGGGAGCCGAGCTGCTACTGCACCTTGTCGGCCGGCCGAAAGAACGGCGGCCCGCGGCGATCACATGGGTCTTGACGCGCGAGATGCCTTTCGACGACCACGCGTTCACAAACGGGCTGTTCACGCCATGCTTCTCGGATCGTTTTGCTGCGATGAGCGAGGTGCATCGACAGCTGTTCCTGCGGCGTTTCGCGCTTGCCTCCGAGGGCATTTCAGAAAGCAAGTTGCGCGCGGTCTATCAGGCGCTCTACCACCACGCCTTTCTCGAGCCACACCAATGCGAGATCACATTGCGGCCAAGTTGCAACGTGTCGCGCTGCATCAATGCCGGAGCAGGGCACAGGCTCACGCTGCAACGCGGCTTGGACAACATCGGAGAAGTAACCGCCGATATCGTCATCCTGGCCACCGGGTACGAGAAACCGCTGCCGGGTTTCCTAGAACCGATCGCAGATCGCCTCGAACAGATCGGCAATGAGCTCGCCATCGGCGAGGATTTTTCGGTGTACTGGGACGGACCGCGAGACCGACGCCTTTTCGTTCAGAACGCCTGCCTTGGACAGCGCGGGCTGGCTGATCCGAACTTTGGGCTGCTGGCCTGGCGAGCGCGCCGCATCCTTGACAGCCTTCTGCGGCGCGCGCCATGCGCCAATCCCGAGCATCTAGGGTTCATCAACCGTCCCTTGACGGAGTGCTGGCCCGACCTCGGAGTCGAACAAATGGGCAGCGGGATATGATTCGTCGATATTGATGATCGGCGGTGGCATTCAGGAAAGATTTCCGCCTCTGGCGGCAAAAGCGGGACGAGCAATATTCCTACGGCGTCAGATCGCTCTGCTCGCGCTTGAGCAAGGTAGCGTCGCGCGACTCCTGCTTGGCGTGAAACAGCAAAGGGCATTCAATCACGATGCAGCTTTACGTGCTGTCGGGCTCAACGCCACGTGGATCGAGCCCAACGCCGCCGTTGGCAACCGCGACGCGAATTATGACGCCGGGCCACATGCGGCGGTGGCTGCAAGGGTACCGAGCCTCTCCCGCACTTTCGACCCCATCGCCGAAGTGCGACTACTCCAGGACGCCGAAGCCGGTCTTATCGCCAGCGGGCCAGCCAAACTCTCACCTTCCTAAACGGCAGCCGCTAAGGTGAGCCGTCGAAAGCCGACATTCAGGTTAACGTCAGCTGGCCGTGTTAGGGCTCGCTTATTCAAGGCGGTACCGGCGCTTGCCGAAGCTAAGAAGGGTTGGCATGCCCTTTGCCGTGCTTGATGTGCGGCAACACGGTGAGAGCTCCGCTGAAGCAAGCGAGAGGGAGCAATGCCCTCGAGACCGTGTCCGATTTTGACTGGAAAATATTCCGCGACAAAAGAGACGAAAGGTGTGGAATGACTTTGGACACCAAGATGGAACTGCGTATGGGGTCCCCGGCTCCTGCGCTGAAAGTGGAGAACTGGCTGCGTGGCGAGCCCCTCACGAGCCTTCGGCCCGGCAAGGTCTACCTCGTTGAATTTTGGGCGACTTGGTGCCGACCATGTGTCCACGCCATGCCCCATTTGATCGAACTGCAGGAGAAATATAAAGACAGCGGATTTGAGATTATCGGAGTCGCAGCTTGCGAAAAGGCTGCAACCGCGGACGAAGCGCGGACCAACGTGGATGCCTGGCTGACCGAGAAGTTCCCGAATCTGAATTATCGGACAGCGTTCGATTGCACTGGCGAAATGAAAAAGCTCTGGCTGGAACCCAGCTCTTCGTTCGGGATTCCCACCTCGTTCGTGGTCGACCGCGACGGCCACATCGCTTATATCGGCCACCCGGCACCTCTCGATGACGTTTTGCCGAAAGTCCTTAACGGCAGCTGGCGCAGCAGCTATGAAGCGAAAGCCGTCGATGCAAAGCGAATCTCGCGTGTGCGCGAATCGTCGCTGAGTCAGCCGATATACGCCAAACTTGGGCCGGCGATGCAGGACGAGGATTGGGCAGCGGCACTATTGGCCATCGAAGAAGGCCTCGCCGTGATGCCAGACTCTTTTGATTTTCGGCGGGTTCATGCGGATATTCTGCTTCACAAGCTGCGCGACATCAAAACCGGCTTGCCGCTTATGCGCGAATTGGTCGAGGACGCGATCAACAAAAAGTTCGAAGCGATGTCTTGGGTGGTGATGGCGCTGAACCAACTCTTCCATCCCACGATCGACAACTCCCATCTTCCGCATGATGATCGCTTTGCGATGGGCAAGGAGCTCTCCGAACAGATCCTGGAACTTAATCCTCCGCAAGGCGATGGAGACTTTAAATTCGGGTGTTACTTTCCGGTCGCTCAGTATTATTACGAGAGCGGCAACAAGGACCGGGCGATCGAGTTGATCGAGGTGGCAATCAAATCGCTGGACCATTCGGAGCCAGTGCCGGACCAAACCAAACAGCGCTACCTCACCTCGTTGCTCCAAGCCCTGGCCAACTACACGGGTGAGCCTGCCTGTCACGCGGGTCTCTGTGTGGCTCCGCAAAACAAGACTTCCGAAACTCAAAACGCTGTCACTTCCTGAGCAAGGATCGCGAAGGGCATGACAATTGGAATTGAACACCGGCAAATCCGCCCGCCCAGGCGCACTTCGCAGCAATAACGTCGATGCCGCAAAAGTGCGCGGCTTGCGGCAGGTGGAATTTCCATTGCGTTTACCTCGGGTCGAACCGCGGCGCAGGCGTTCGCGCCGCGGTGAAAGGTCTCGCATTGGTGGACGTGCTCGAGGTCGGCCACGGGACACTGTTGCGTGGGATCGGCTCGCCCAAGCCATTCCCCGCCCACGCAAGCGCCCGAACCACACATCGCAGAAAAAGAGATCGTCCTTCAAGAGGAGTACTGAAATTGGGGAAAAGCGAAATTCCTCATGAACCGGTTGGCCCTGCTGTCCACGGGGACGACGAGGCCCTTGCTTCCCCGTTCGTCAAATGCCTCCTGCGGCTCATTCGTACTCAGGATTCCTTCGGCTTATGGGAAGGCCATTCGGATGCCGAGCTGCTGGCCGAGTTCATCATCACCAAGCAACAGCAACGTGCGGTACCCTTTGGCGGCGATCCCGATCCTGACGCGCTGTGGAGGCTCGACATGTTTTACACCGCCGTAGCGCTTGCGATCGAGGAGCGCTCCGGCGTGTCGACGTCGCCGACAATAGAAATGAAACCCGTGGGGGCTTCCGGCGGTTGGGCGTTCTGTCGAGACGTCCACCGGTTCGGCTTCGAGACTTTCCGCAAACTTGCTGAGGCCGGTACGAAACTGGTCGACGATGCGACTGCAGCCATTGAAGCCTAGCCCGAGATGGAGCGCATCAAGAAACCATTGTTCCAGGAAGGATCTATGTCAGACCTAGATAGGATGAGGAAAAAAGTCTGAAAGCTCCAGTTGCGTGCAGCTATTGCCAAGATGGCATTGCAGGACCTCGTCGAGGGTCTGCCGGGCAAGTGGGCCGACATACAGGAAGTCGCCGAGAAAACCCAAGCCGTTTATGCCGAGTTGGATGTTGCCAAGAGAGAACTCGCTTCAATGAAGAATTTAGGATGATGCGCACATTCACCACCCGTGACGGCTCCATTTGGATGCCGCCGTACCTGACCTCCATCGATAGCAAATCTGCATCGGCTGCTGCCGTTGTTTCAAGGTCTGCTCGCGCGATGTCATGCATCTTCACGGCGTTGATGATGCGGGTGAAATCCTCGCCCCTGCGATGACGAGGACGACGATTTCGACGGCAAGCTCAATCGCATGATCATGGTTGTCGATGATGCCGGCCGCTGCATAGGCTGCGGAGCCTGCGGCCGCGTCTGCCCCAAGAACTGCCAGACGCATGTTCCGGCCGACGAGCTCGCAACATGATCTGGCGAAAACCAGGGGAGCGGCGTGCACTTCATCTTTTTGTCGGCTCGTGGGGCTGGTCCTGTGCAGCAATGCGTCGATGGTTTACTTCGCTTTGGATTCGCTCCGTGTGGCAGTCGTCACGACGCTGGCCTGTTCGCTGCTGCTTCAGGCCGGCTACTTCGGCCGCGTGCTCTTTCTGATCTGGCAGTCCTCTAGCCGCGCTCGTGGAACTCGCCACAGGGGCCAGCATGCCGATGGTTACAGGAAAGCTCGGGTACCAGTCGTCTGACTCTGATCAACTGCGGAATGCAATTTTCAGCTGTGTCCCGGCTTGGTCGAATGCCCAGCATGTGCTGCTGCTTTGATGCGCGGATGACAGGATCAGTGCTCAGACCCACACCAATTTTGGTCACCCTCTGATGACTGAGCTGATCGTATAGGGAATCTGTGTTCGGCTAACACGCGACCATACCCCTGGGCTGACCGGTGCGTAGCAGGTTCAGGTACTTTTTTGCTGGAGATAGCATGCTGGAAAAATTCGAACGTTATCCGCTCACCTTTGGACCCACGCCGATCGAGAGGCTCGACCGCCTCGGCAAGCATCTGGGCGACAAGGTGGAAATCTACGTCAAACGCGAGGACTGCAACTCCGGTCTCGCGTTCGGCGGAAACAAGCTGCGCAAGCTCGAATACATTGTGCCCGACGCGATCGCGTCAGATGCCGATACGCTCGTCACAATCGGTGGCGTGCAGTCCAACCATACGCGCATGGTCGCTGCGGTCGCCGCCAAGATCGGCATGAAATGCCTCCTGGTCCAGGAGAGCTGGGTCCCACATGATGATGCTGTCTACGACCGGGTCGGCAATATCCTCTTGAGCCGCATCATGGGGGCAGAGGTGCGCCTGGTTGACGAGGGCTTTGACATCGGCATCCGCCGCAGCTGGGAAAAGGCACTTTATGAAGTCAAGGCAAGGGGCGGCAGGCCATATGCGATACCTGCCGGCGCCTCTGTCCACAAATACGGCGGCCTGGGCTATGTGGGGTTCGCTGAGGAGGTGCGTGCCCAGGAAGAGCAGCTTGGGTTTGCCTTCGACTATATCGTCGTCTGTACGGTGACTGGTTCAACCCACGGCGGCATGCTCGTCGGGTTCGCCAAGGATGGTCGACAGCGCAACGTGATCGGTATCGATGCCTCCGCCATGCCCGCCAAGACCAAGGCGCAGGTGCTTGGCATCGCCCAAAATACAGCGAAGCTCGTCCACCTCGGAGCGGAAATTGTCGAGGCAGACGTGGTGTTGTTCATGGACTACGCGTACCCGGGTTATGGCGTTCCATCGGAGGAAACCAAAGAGGCAATCCGTTTGTGCGCGCGGCTCGAGGGCATGATTACGGACCCCGTTTACGAGGGCAAATCGATGCAAGGGATGATCGACCTCGTCCAGAGGGGCTTCTTTCCACAGGGATCGAGGGTCCTCTACGCACATCTAGGCGGCGCACCGGCGATCAACGGGTACGGCTACACCTTTCGCAACGGCTGACGTTCGGCAGTCTGCGATTCCGCGGTCGCGCTCGAACGTGGGTAGGTAGCGTCGTTCGAGCGCTTGGCTGGAGAAGTGGAGGCAGCGACGGGCATCCACTAATTGGTACCATTACGTGCTGTCGGTGCTCAACGCCACGCGCATTGAGCGCATGCCGCCGTTGGCAACCGCGAGGCGAATTTTGACTCCGGGGCAAGAATCCACACGCGGCGGTGGCGGCACGAGGACCAAGCCGGCGAGTTCGCGCTTTCGAACTGGCGCCAAACTGCCACTGCTCGAGGGCCGAGGCCAGTCTAATCACAGGCGAGCCGTCCAAGCTCTCAAGAGTGATAGGGCGAAACCCGACAGCGGCAGAAGACATGTCGGGTTCACGACAATCGGCCGCATTTGGCCTCGTGGAGAATTTCAAAGCATTTCCCGCCGCTTACCGGAGCTGAGGGAATTGGCACCTCCGTTGCAGCTTGATGTGCGGCAACACGGTGAGAGCTTCGCTGAAGCAAGCCAGAGGGAGCGATGCCCTCGAGACCGTGTCCGATTTTGACTGGAAAATATTCCGCGACAAAAGAGACGAAAGGTGTGGAATGACTTTGGACACCAAGATGGAACTGCGTATGGGGTCCCCGGCTCCTGCGATCAAAGTGGAGAACTGGCTGCGTGGCGAGCCCCTCACGAACTTTCGGCCCGGCAAGGTCTACCTCGTTGAGTTTTGGGCGACTTGGTGCGGACCATGTGTCGACGCCATGCCCCATTTGATCGAACTGCAGGAGAAATATGAAGGCAGCGGATTTGAGGCGGTCGGAGTTGCCGCCTGCGAACAGGGTCCTACCGCAGACGAGGCGCGGACCAACGTGGATGCCTGGCTGACCGAGGAGTTCCCGAATCTGAATTATCGTATCGGGTTCGATTACATTGGCGAAATGAACAAGCTCTGGATGGATCCCAGCTCTTCGATTGGGATTCCCACCTCGTTCGTGGTCGACCGCGACGGCCACATCGCTTTTATCGGCCACCCGGCGGAACTCGATGACGTTTTGCCGAAAGTCCTTAACGGCAGCTGGCGCAGCAGCTATGAAGCGAAAGCCGCCGATGCAAAGCGCATCGCGCATAACCAACTTGCAGCGCGCGAAATGTCGCTTACCGGGCCGATATACGCCAAACTTGAGCCGGCGATGCAGGCCGAGGATTGGACGGCGGCGCTCTTGGCCATCGAAGAAGGCCTCGCCTTGATGCCAGACTCTTGTGAGTTCCGGCAGATTCATGCGGATCTTCTGCTTCACAAGCTGCGCGACATCAAGACCGGCATGCCGGTCATGCGAGAATTGGTCGAGGACGCGATCGACAAAACGTCCGACGCGGTGTCGTGGATGGCCTTGGCCCTCAACCAACTCTTCGATCCCACGATGGACAATTCCCATCTTCCGCGCGCGGAGCGCTTTGCGATGGGCAACGAGCTCTCGGAACAGATACTGGCACTCAATCCCCCGAACGGCGATGGCCCGTTTAAATACCTCCGGTACCTCCCGGTAGCTCAGTATTATTACGAGAGCGGCAACAAAGATCGCGCAATCGAGTTGATCGAGGTGGCACTGAAATCGGTGGACCGGCTGGGGCCAATTCCGGACCACACCAAACAGTACTATCTTACCCCATTGCTCGAAGCACTGGCCAACTACACGGGTGAGCCTGCCTGTCACGCGGATCTTTGTGTGGCTCCGCAAAAGAAGGCACCCGAAACTCAAAACGAAGTCACTTCCTGAGCAAGAATCGCGAAGGGACTGACAATTGGAATTGAACACTGGCCAATCCGCCCATCGAAGCTCTCTTCGCAGCAAGTATGTCGATGCAGCAGGGCGGCGGCTTGCGGAAGGTTGGATTTCAATTGCGTTGACCACCGGTCGGATCGCGGCGCAGACGATGTGCGCCGCGAATTCGCGCCGCAGGTCTCGCACTCGTGGACATGTCGAGGTCGGCCACGGGGCACTCTTGGGGTTGGCCCGCCCAAGCCATTCGTCGGCCACGCAAGCGGACCCGGAGTGGGCATCGCAGGAAAAGGAAATCGTACCTCGAAGACGAAGACTGAAATGACGAACAACGAAATTCCTCCGGTTGGCCCTGCTGTCAACAATGACGACGAGGCCCTTGCTTCCCCGTTCGTCAAATGCCTCCTGCGGCTCATTCGTACTCAGGATTCCTTCGGCTTATGGGAAGGCCATTCGGATGCCGAGCTGCTGGCCGAGTTCATCATCACCAAGCAACAGCAACGTGCGGTACCCTTTGGCGGCGATCCCGATCCTGACGCGCTGTGGAGGCTCGACATGTTTACACCGCCGTAGCGCTTGCGATCGAGGAGCGCTCCGGCGTGTCGACGTCGCCAATAATTGGAATGAAGCCCCTGCGGGCTTCCAGCGGTTGGGCGTTCTGTCGAGACGTCCACCGGTTCGGCTTCGAGACTTTCCGCAAACTTGCTGAGGCCGGTACGAAACTGGTCGACGATGCGACTGCAGCCATTGAAGCCTAGCCCGAGATGGAGCGCATCAACAAAACCATTGTTCCAGGAAGGATCTATGTCAGACCTAGATAAGATGAGGAAGAAAGTCCGAAAGCTCCAGTTGCGTGCAGCTATTGCCAAGATGGCATTGCAGGACCTTGTCGAGGGTCTGCCGGGCAAGTGGGCCGACATACAGGAAGTCGCCGAGAAAACCCAAGCCGTTTATGCCGAGTTGGATGTTGCCAAGAGAGAACTCGCTTCAATGAAGAATTTAGGATGATGCGCACATTCACCACCCGTGACGGCTCCATTTGGATGCCGTCGTACCTGACCTCCATCGATAGCAAGACCTGCATCGGCTGCTGCCGTTGTTTCAAGGTCTGCTCGCGCGATGTCATGCATCTTCACGGCGTTGATGATGCGGGTGAAATCCTCGGCCCCTGCGATGACGAGGACGACGATTTCGACGGCAAGCTCAATCGCATGATCATGGTTGTCGATGATGCCGGCCGCTGCATAGGCTGCGGAGCCTGCGGCCGCGTCTGCCCCAAGAACTGCCAGACGCATGTT